>JAFTIE010000225.1 GCA_017457065.1 Lentisphaeria bacterium | reverse complement strand
CCTATCTTGTCAGCCCCGAAACAGCTGCGGCGACAGCTTTGACCGGAGTCTTCACCGATCCTGCAGCGGCAGGATTGGAAGTGCCTGTTTTCACTGAACCTGAAAACTACTTCATTGATGATGCCTACTTCAAGCAGCCCAAACCGGGAACTGAGATCATCCGCAAACCCACCATCGGCGAACCGCCCTCAAATACGGCTCTTCCTGAAGATCTGGACGGCGTTGCCGTCATCAAGGTGGGAGACAAGATCACTACCGACCACATCATGCCCGCCGGAGTCCATCTGAAACTGCGGAGCAATATTCCTGCCTACTCAAAGGTGGTATTTGAATGTTTCACCCAGCCGGGCAAACCCTCTTTTGCTGAACGCGCCGCCGCCGTCAGAGATGCGGGCAAGGCCGGTATCATCATCGGCAGAGACAGCTACGGTCAGGGTTCCAGCCGGGAACATGCCGCCATCTGTCCCATGTATCTGGGGGTCAAAGCTGTTGCGGCACTTGCCATTGAGCGTATCCACCGTGCCAATCTGGTCAACTTCGGGATCATACCCATGATTTTTTCTGATGCAGCAGATTACGAACTGATCGAAGAGGGCGACGCACTCTTCTTTCCCGGAATCCGTAAACAGCTTGAAAAAGGCAATGACCTTTCTGCCGAACTGCGCAAGGCGGACGGCAGTACAAAGAAGCTCTCTTTCACGGCACTTCTTTCTGAAGCTGACCGTGAAACGATCCTTGCCGGCGGCACATTGAACCAATGAGACTTCCTGAAAACTGGAAAACTTTTCTCACCGGCTTTACCGACTTCAACGCTCTGGCGGAAACTGAAAAAAAGGTTGCCGCCAGACGTGAAGCGGGAACGGTGTTCCCCCCCGATCATGCCTCTTATACAGCTTTGGAGCTGACCGCTCCTGAAGATGTCCGTGTGGTCATACTGGGGCAGGACCCCTACCACGATGACGGACAGGCATACGGTCTGGCATTTGATGTGCCTCAGGGGGTAAAAGAACCGCCCTCTCTGCGGAACATCAAAAAGGAGTTCCGCAACGATTTAAAGCGTGAACCGGGGTCTTTGCGTACATGGGCAGAGCATGGGGTGCTGCTGCTCAATGCGGTCCTTACTGTGGATGCCCATACCCCCGGCAGTCACGCAAAACTTGGCTGGGAACTTTTTACCGACTCAGTGATCCGTGCCCTCAGCGTCCAAAAGGAGCACATTGTCTTCATCCTCTGGGGAGCTTATGCCATAAAAAAAGCTGCCCTGACGGACAGCTCAAAACATTTGATAATCACTTCGGTCCACCCCTCCCCTCTTTCTGCTTCCAGAGGATTTTTCGGAAGTTCCCCCTTCAGCCGCACTGAAACCTATTTCAATGGGGAGTGGCAGTGGCCTGAATGATTCACTTCTTTTTGCCGTAATCGACATCGGCAAGACGGAACGTAACAGGAGGAAGTTCTCTGTTTTCAAGAAAGAGTTTCACCAGCTCAAAGGGATCAGGTTCTTTGCCTTCCCGACACCAGAAGATCTCCTGTCCGGAGCGCTCTATCTTGCGGAAGAAAATATCCTGTCTCTTGGCAAACTGGCGGATCTTATCCAGCAGACTTTGCCTCATCTCTTCAAAAGAACATTTCCCTTGAAGATAAAAAGCGATCTCCCGATACTCAAGACCGAAAAACTCAAGTTTTTCATAAGAGACGCCCTGAAGGTCATGAAGTTTCCTCACCTCTTCGATCATCCCTGCCTCAAAACGGGTATCCAACCGCTTCTCAATACGCTCGCGGACAACACTGCGGTCAAAAAGGACTCCGATGACCAGCGGAGCAAGTTCAAAGGGCGGCGTAAAGGAAAAGGCAGCATCCGGATCTGCCGTGCTGCGTGCCACCCCTCTTTCCCGGGGCGGCAGCTGTCCACCCGGCAGACGGTATCCTTTGAGCAATGCATCAAGATACAATGCTGTACCGCCGCAGAGGATGGGGAGTTTTCCCCTTTTACGGATATCATCGACAGCGGCAAAAGCATCACGGCAGAATTCGCTCAAATTATAGGTCTCACATTCCGGATCGGCAATATTGATAAGATGGTAAGGAACATTGCCATACTCTTCAAGATCCTTGCCGGTTCCGAGATCCATATAAGAATAGACCTGCCGGGAATCAACACTTACGATCTCTCCGTCAAACATCTGAGCCAATTTTACAGCCAGCGCAGTTTTTCCGGTGGCAGTAGGTCCCGTAATTGCAACAATTTTTACTTTTTCAGACATAAAAAACAACTTTCAATTTGAAATTACCCCCTGTCAGGTATTATATTATTACGCATGAATGTGTCAAAGTCAAATCAAAAAGACAAAAAAAGATGAAAAAACAGAAAACTTTGGCCGGAAGTGCCCAATTTTCCGGCATTGCACTCCATACCGGAGTGCGGGCTACACTGCGGATCACTCCGGCTCCGGTGAATACCGGTATCCTTTTCTGCCGGGTGGATCTTCCGGAGCGCCCCTTGATTCCGGGTTCCGCCCGCTGTGTGGTAGATGTACAGCGCGGCACGACCATTGCCATTTCCAAAACGGCTATCGTCTACACGGTGGAACACATCCTCTCTGCGCTCCATGCCTGGGAAATCGACAACTGCATTGTGGAAATGGATGGGTTGGAACCCCCTATTGCCGACGGCAGTTCTCTGCCCTACTACAACATGATCGCTGAAGCAGGCGGCGCAGTTGAACAAGAATCAGAGGTAAAAAGTTTCACCCCTCCCCATCCTATTCTGGTTGAAGGCGGGCATACTCAAATCGCCATGTTTCCGGACAGTGACAAACTGACCATTTCCTGTATCACATCTTTCAAAGGTTGTCCTGTGGACCCGCAGTTCTTTGAGTACGAACTCAATACAGAGACCTACGGTGCTGAAATCGCTCCCGGACGGACCTTCGTCAACTTCGCAGACTTGAAACAGCTCCTTGCCATGGGATTGGTCAAAGGCGGCAGTCTTGATGCGGCGGCGATCATCCACGACGGCGCTATCATCTGCAAAGAGAAACTGCGTTTCCAGAACGAGATCGTCCGCCACAAGATCCTTGACATGATCGGAGATCTGAAACTTACGGGAATGCGCCTGACAGGCAGGATCATCGCCATCCGTCCCGGACACCCCAAAAATGTTGAACTTGCAAAAAAATTGATCGAACTTGCCGCTGAGCAGGCATAAAAATCATGAGGAGTAAAAAAATATCATGGGTAAATTGTACGATGTTTGCGCTTTGAAAAAAGCGCTCCCTGAGTGGAGTCAGCGCTTGATGCTGGACCGGGCGGAGATCATTGATGAAACTCATGCCGTTGCTGTCAAAAACCTGACCAATAATGAAGAGTTTTTCAATGGTCACTTCCCCAACCACCCCATCATGCCCGGGGTGCTTCAGGTGGAAGCCATGCGCCAGCTTGCCGAACTGCTTGGCAGAGAAAAACTTGCTCCCGCTGAGGGGGAATATATCTACATCAAAAGCATGGGCAAGACCCGTTTCCGCCGTCCCAATGTGCCCGGCGACCGTATCAAAGTCGAAGTGGAGCTCATTGCGGAAAACGACCGGGAACTCACATTTAAAACCGAAATTTCCAACGCTGCCGGTGCCGCCTGCGACAGCCAGATCACCCTTGCGGTCCGTCCCCTGCCCGCTCCCAAAGCCATGCCTGAGCTTTTCAACGGTGCCGACCGCAGTGCAGAACTCAAACTCAATGAAGAAGCAACCAAAGCTCTCATGCCCCACCGCTATCCCTTCCTGCTCATTGACTATGTGCTGAAAGAGGAGGGTACCACCATCGTGGCAGTCAAAAATGTCTCTGCCAACGAACCTGTTTTCGCCGGAATGGAAGCTCCTGTCATGCCCGAAAATATCCTGTGTGAAATCGGTGCTCAGGCAGGTTGCGCCTGTGTGCTTTCACGCCCTGAAAATGAAGGAAAACTTGGCTTTTTCATGTCCATAGACTTTGCTGAATCTCTGATCCCTGTGGTTCCCGGGGACCAGCTGGTCATTGTATGTGTTCTGCCTCCTTCTAAGTCCCGTTTCGGCAAGGGCAGCTGCCGCATGACCGTAGACGGCGTTGAGGTTTTCAAAAGCGCCATCATGTTTGCCATCGTGGATGCCTGATACATGTTGAAGATCGTTCAGCTTGAGGATCATGTTTCCAACTTTGACCATCTGATAGACGGCTCATTCTGGAGCGGCGAAGGGGAATTCAAAGCCTTTTTGCGCACCGCTCCTGATGAGGTCGTTGAACGTGCCGTTGATGCTGATGCTCTGCTTATCAATAAAACAGTCATCAACGGCGAACTTCTGAAGCTGCTCCCCCGCCTCAAATACATCGGGATCCTTGCCACAGGATACAATGTGGTCGATCTGAAAAGCTGCCGCAAAGCCGGTGTCGCCGTAACCAATGTTCCGGCATACAGCACCGACAGCGTGGCACAGCATGTCTTTGCCCATCTGCTCAATCTGGCACGGGAGGTGGAACTTCATGCCCGTTATGACTGGAGCACCTCACCTGATTTCTGTCAGGTGCTTACTCCTCAGCTGGAACTCAACGGCAAGACCATGGGACTGGTGGGATTCGGAGAGATCGGGCGTAAAACGGCAGAGATCGCCAAAGTTTTCGGAATGAAAGTCGCAGTTTTCACAAGGACTCCTTCCAAAGTCGATCTCCCGGAAACCATTGTCTGCGGCTCTCTTGAAGAGCTGCTCGCCATGAGTGATGTCGTTTCGCTCCACTGTCCCCTTTTTGCAGAAAATACTCAGATGATCAACGCAAAAACCATTGCGCTGATGAAAAAAGGTGCCATACTCATCAATACGGCACGGGGCGGACTCATTGATGAAAAAGCACTCCTTGAGGCTCTGGACTCAGGCAGGATCGCAGGTGCGGGACTTGACGTGTTAAGTACCGAGCCTCCTCCCCCGGATCATCCTCTGCTCCATCATCCCCGCTGCCGCATCACGCCCCACACCGCGTGGGCAACGGTCGAAGCCCGCATGAGGCTTTTCAACACAGCAAGAGAAAACTTGCGCTCATTCATTGCCGGCGGCACCCTCAACCGTCTGGTGTAAAGTAAAAAAACTTGAGCCGCTGCCGTACTTCACTATCAGTACAGCAGCGGTTCTTTTTTATGGCTGTGATTTTGTTCTTTTTATCACCCTATATCGGGAACTGCAGATTGTTTTATTCGTAGTAAATGCCGCAAAGCCCGGCGGGGATATACACCTTCCCCTTGTAAAAGATCACTCTCCCTGTCAGGGTAAAGGGGAGTTGGATACGCCTTTCCCGGCACTCTTTCATCTCTTTCCCGTCAAAACGGTAAAAGCTGATCCGGCCGTTGCGGCGGTCACTGACTGCAATCAGATCCCCGTCTGATGTGGGGATCCCGATGCGGCAGGGTTTCATAGGAATTCTCACGAACTTGCCGGGGGCTTCCGGAGAGAGCAAATAGGCTTCTTTTTTTCCTATCAGCAGAAATTTACCGTTGACTTCAGTGATACCATTTTGCTGATAGCTGTGACGGTGCAATGCCGGTATGGAACCGCACTCTTTGTCCTCCTTATTGATCCAGCGGACAAAGCGGCTGTGCCAGTTGACAGGAAAAATGCCTTTAACACTCCGCTCCGGGAGCATATCTCCGTAAAGGATACCACCGCCGGAAAACTCGGCCTGCCGTTTGGGAACAGCAGGATCACTGATATCCCAAGCGTTAAGTTTTCCCGTCCGGCCCCCGGTATAGAGGCGATCCCCGAAAAGCCGCAGCTGCAACAAAGGAATTTTCCCCGGCGCTTTGGTCATACTCAATATCTTACCAGTGGCTTGTTCTATGATTTTCAAGTATTGATCCGCAGCAATGACCAGCAATTTTTCAGAAACGGCACAATCCATTGCAATACCTGCAAAAGTTCTTTCAGGCCGCAGAGAGCCGTCAGGAGCAATAGAAAATTCCTTCAATCCTTCCTGACCGCAGGCGGCATAAAGGCGGTTCCCCCACCGGGCAAGACTCCAGACAAATCCAGGCAGAGCAAGATGACGCAATCCTTTTACAGCAGGCCGCACGGGAGCTGTACCGGGAACGGTGATTTTTGACGGAGCAAATTCATTTTCTCCCGCCCTGGAGTCCCTGAAAAGATAGAGTCCGCTGCCATATCCTGAAACATAAACAGTGCCTTTGCCAATGGCGATTTGTGAAGCACTGTCTCCGGGCAGCTTGACTGACCGGAGAATTTCCGGACGGCTTTTGTCTGCAACATCCACCACATAAACACCGTTGGCGGCGTTGGCAATGAAAACGGTATTGCCGCTGACCCGGACCGACCACCAATCAGGAAATCCCGAAGGGTTGACCTTGAATTTGACAACTCCGGTACGCCGGGGATTTTTGGGGTCAGAAATATCAAATATTTCCAAACCGTTTCCTTTTCCCGCCCCCCCGGGACCTCTGACTGCCGAATGCATCCCCGTTGCCGCATAAAGGTATTTTCCCCTGACGGTGACGCCGTCTCCCAAGCCGTCAAGTTTAGCAAAAGCCAAAGGAACAGGTGCCGCAGGGTCACTTGCATCGCCGATAAATACCCGCCGTGCGCTCCAATCGCCGACGGCGATCCTGCCGTTACCGAAGAAGGCTGCCGATTGAGCTTCAGCCGTGCGGAGCAATCCCAACGGACGGACTTTCAGCGGATCGCTGACATCAAAAAACTCAACACCGTAGATACGCAGTGTTACAGCCAGTATATTTCCTGAAAGTGCCAAACCGGTTGCCAATTCGGAAGGGTAAAAATGGCTGACTTTCCGGGGGGCTTGAGGTTTTTCGAGAGAAAAGATCTCCACGCCCCGGGAACGACAGCTCAAATAAAGATACTTTTCCCCCGATACCATCTGCCGGTTTCCGGCAGCTGGTGTTTTGTGTACCAGACGGGGACTCTGAGGCACTGATATGTCGTATGTGCAGAGAGTGCCGTCAAGAACAGCATACAAACAGTCTCCCGTCAGCAGCAGTGCACCGCCTTTTCCCTCAGCGAACTTCACAAGTCCGCTGCCGCTCAAAGACAAACTGCAAAACAGCAAGATACACAATAAACATTGACAATACTTCATTTTTTCAAAGCCTTTTGGTTTATACGATCCTTCTCCGGAAATTATTGGGGATTTACACCGAAAGTATAAAGGTCATTTTTCAGGACATGGACCAGATCTTCCGTGTTCCTGACCTGATGATCGGTATAAATGGCACTGCTCCCCACATCGCACAGCTGATGACAGTCAGAGCCTGCGATCTTGTGCAGACCGTATTTTTCCGCCCAGGCAAGAGCAATATCGTTGCGGCTGTCGTGGCGCGGATGAGTATTCAAAACCTCGATCCCGAAAAGATATTCAGGCGGAACCACCGTTATCCCGTTGCGGAAAGGATGTGCCTGATAGAACAATATCCCCCTTTCAGCGGCAAACTTGCTGAACTCTCCGGGGGTCATGGCAAAGATTTTTTCAAACTCCTGACAATGCTCTTCTGTCATGCCGTAGACAAGATAGTCATTGTCATTTTCATTGAAGCGGAGTTCAAAACCTCCCAAAACAAGGAGTCCGCACTTCTTACCCAGTTCGGCGCCCTCACGGATGGTGTCGAAATAGGACTTGAGGTAGTCACTCCCGCCGCTTTTCTCAAAAAATTGACGTGAGGCACTGTTGAAGTGATTGGTGATCACAATGGCATCATAACGGGCTTTACAGTAAAGATCGACGATCTCCGCAACTGTCAGTTTTCCGCAGTAGGAAAATCCGGTGGTATGGATATGAAGTTCGATTTTCATTTTATTATAGCTCCTTTCAAAGAAAAAACACCCTTTTTTATGCCAAACGGATCCGTGGATCCGCCCAAGCGTACACAAGATCGCAGATAAGATTGATAAAAACAAAGAGCAGCGCACTCAAAACCACCAGTGCTTTGAGCAAAGCGATATCAGAGTTGTACAAAGCCTCGATCCCCGCAAAGCCCAGTCCGGGGATACCGAAAAAGGATTCCAGAAGCAGACTCCCGGTAAAGATAAAGGGAAGAGAACTTCCGGCGCGGGTGATGATCTGCAGAGCCCCGTTGCGGAGCAGATGCACACCGTAGAGCCGCAGAGGAGAAACCCCTTTGGCAGCGGCAGTCCGCAAATATTCTTTGCCCAGTTCGTCAACAAAGACACTCCGGTAAAAACGGACATTTGCACCGATCCCGCTGATGATCCCCACAGTCACAGGCAGCAGAAGATTTGCGGCACTTTCAAATCCCCAAAGTGGAAAAACGCCCCAGCGGTAGCCGAGGAACCACTGTGCCATGATAATGACCACCACATAACTGACGCTCATTCCTGCCACTGAAAGAACCAGCAGCAATCTGTCGGGCCAGCGGTTGCGAAAGGCAGTCGCTATAAGGGCGAAAGCGATACCGAAAAGCATTTCTCCGAAAAAAACCGGCAGCATCAGCAAAAGCGAGACTCTCATCCCCCGCCACAGGATCTCTTTCACAGGCTCTCTGGTGATGAGACTTTCACCGAAATTGAAGAAAGTAATATAAGGGAATTTTTTTTGAAAAGAGACGAACTCCTGCAAAGTTTTAAGGAACTGGGAGTTGAATCCGTTGGACTGATAACGGAAAAAAAGAGTTCCGGGAGCGCCTTTGAATTGGTCTCCTTTGACCTCCACCATGCCTGAAGGGGTCTGAGCAAAGATCTTCTCCTCCCCGAAAGTGCGTTTGAAAACGCCACTGCCTGCAGGAAATTCCCGGAAAGCTTCACTCCGGCAGAAGTGTCCGTAAAACAATGGCAGATCGCTCCCCAGCCGACGGCGCAGTGTTTCGATCTCAATGGGAGTGGCATTTTTGCCGAGGACGGCTCCGGCAGGGTCTCCGGAGCCCACATTGAAAAGCAGAAAAGTCAGCAGCAGCACTCCCAGAACGATCAGAAAGGAGTAGCCGGAGCGGCGCAGTATATATTCAAACATGCCATTGCTCCAATATATCCACAGCAACAGACGCACGGCGGCGGAAATCTGCTTTGGCACCGTAGGCAATAGCTTTTTCTTTCAGCTGAGTCAGTTTTTCAGGTTGAAGAAAGTTTTCCAGAGTCCGGTCCAGCTCCTGCTGGTCAAAAGGCAAAGTCAGTGCACATCCCCCGGCATCTGCGGCAAAGTTGGCAAAGCCGCATTCGCTGGAGGCAATGACAGGCAATCCGGCAGCGAGTGCTTCAACGATCACTGTTCCAGTCGCCTCCTTGCGGGCGGGATGGACCATCAGATCTGCGGCAAGAAGCCACAAGGGAACATCATTTGCCGGACCGGGCATGAGCAGCTTTTCAAGGGGGAATCCAACCTTGCGGCACAGTTTTTCACAAGTTTTCCGGGGCATGTTGCCCACAATGGCAATGCGGCATTTGTTTTTGAAAGACTCCGGCAATCCCCCTGCGGCACGCAAAAGACGGTCAGCGCCCTTGCCCTCAAAGAAGGAACCAACCAGAAGCAGAAGCAGTTCATCTTCCTTTATACCAAGTTTGCTCCTTTTTGCCCGCCTTTTTTCCTCTGCATCAGCAGTTCTGAAACACTCATCATTCAACCCGGGAGGCAAATAAAAAAAGCGTTCTTCCTGAGTTCCGTAAAATTTCCGGTAGTCCTCTTTCTGCCTTTCAACGATGTAAAAGATTTTCGTCCGGCTTGAAGGTTCCATGACCGACCGCTCCTGCTGCAGTATGGCACGGTGGCGGGGGGAGATTTTAAGAAACCACTCAGGATAGACACTCAATGCTTCACTCATGATACAGTTGTCAGCGGCAAAGTAAAAGTCCGCTCCGGGGATACGGTTGAATGTGAAGCGCAAATCAAATCCCGCTGCGGCACGGCAGAAAAGGGCTCCGAATTCAGCGGCTTTGCCGTGATTTGTGAAGGAGGAAAGTTTGAGGATCTCCACCTTCAATCCTTCGGGGATCACTCCGTCAAAACTGCGGGTAAAGACAGTTACATCATGCCCCCTTTTGAGCAACTCTGCTGCAATACGCATAAAATCCCGCTGCAGTCCGCCGTGGGGAAAATATTTGAAAATGGCAAGTGCGATCTTCATCGTGCTGCTCTCCGGGGAGCCGGAGGCTCGATCCCCAATCGGCGCATGACCTGTTTCAAATCTTCCCAGGCCTCCCGTTTGGCAGACTCCTGCCGCAGCAGGAAGGCGGGGTGAAATGTGGGCATTACCGGGATCCCGCCGTATTCAAGCCATCTGCCCCGCAGACGCATGATCCCCTCCTCACGTTTGAGCAGAAAATGGGCGGCAGTAGCCCCTAAGAGCACGATCACTTCGGGTTGGATCATCCGTATCTGGTGTTCCAGATAGCCGATACAGGCTGCAGCTTCCTCGGGCATGGGAGCCCGGTTGCGCGGCGGACGGCATT
>JAFTIE010000224.1 GCA_017457065.1 Lentisphaeria bacterium | reverse complement strand
CATCGAAGCCTTTTTTGCCACTCCCTTTTCCGCCGACGCCCGTCATGCCCGCCGTTTGAACAAGCTGGAAACTGCCACCCACGACGACATCGCTGCTCTCCGTGCCACCGATCCTGAGATCGCCGCCGCTATCGACCGTGAAAGCGCCCGTCAGAACGACGGTATCGAACTTATCGCCAGCGAAAACTTTGCCAGCTGTGCCGTCCGTGCCGCTCAGGGGTCCGTGCTGACCAACAAATACGCCGAAGGATACTCCGGCAAACGCTACTACAACGGCTGCGAATTTGTGGATCAGGTGGAAACCCTTGCCATTGAACGTGCCAAAGAACTTTTCGGCGCCGAAGCCGCCAACGTGCAGCCCCACTCCGGTTCCGGAGCAAATCAGGCTGTCTACACCGCTCTCTGCCAGCCCGGAGATACTGTGCTTGCCATGAGTCTTGACCACGGCGGTCACCTGACTCACGGACATCCCCTGAACTTTTCCGGTAAACTTTACAATATGATCCCCTACGGTGTCTCCCGTGTGACCGAAATGATCGACTATGATGAAATAGAGAAGCTGGCTGTTGAAAACAAGCCCCGCATGATCCTTGCCGGTGCCAGTGCCTATCCCAGAGTCATCGACTTTGCCCGTCTGCGTGAGATCGCTGACAAAGTGGGCGCCATCCTCTTTGTGGATATGGCTCACATCGCAGGTCTTGTCGCCGCAGGTGTCCACCCCAACCCCGTTCCCTACTGCGACATCGTCACCACCACCACCCACAAGACTCTGCGGGGACCCCGCGGCGGTCTGATCCTCTGCAAGGAACAGTACATCAAAGCCATCAACTCCGCCGTCTTCCCCGGACTCCAGGGCGGACCTCTGGAACATGTTGTCGCCGCCAAGGCTGTCTGCTTCCTTGAAGCACTCAAGCCCGAGTTCAAAGCCTATCAGCAGCAGGTGAAACTCAACGCCGCCAAGCTGGCTGACGAACTTGCCAAGCGTGGATTCCGGATCGTTTCCGGCGGCACCGACAACCACCTGATGCTTATTGACCTGCGTCCCAAACAGGCAACCGGCAAGGCTGTCGCCAACGCTCTTGATCTCGCCCGCATCACCGTCAACAAGAATATGATCCCCTTCGACCCCGAAAAGCCCTTTGTCACCAGCGGTATCCGTATCGGTACCCCCGCTATCACCACCCGCGGTCTCAAAGAAGCCGAAATGGTCAATGTGGCAGACTTTATTGAGCGCGGTGTTGCTCTGCGTGAGGATGAAAACGCCCTTAAAGCTCTGGGCGAAGAGGTCAAAAACTTTATGGCGGCATTCCCCATGCCCCAGTTCAAATAATTTAAGGAAATATTGTTGAAATGCTGGATCTTAAACTTATCCGTGAAAATGCCGAAATGATCAAGGCAAACTGCCAGCGCCGCGGTTTCCCCCTTGACATTGACGGACTTCTTGCCCTTGATAAAGATTACCGTGCTCTTGACCGTGAGGTCGAGGAACTCCGCGCCCGCCGTAACAAGCTGAGCAAAGAGTGTGCCTCTGACCCTGCCGCCAGAGAAGAGGTCAAGAAGATCAAACTGACTCTCAATTCCAAAGAGAGTGCCATGGAAGGTCTCAATAAAAAGATGATGGCTGTCCTGACCCGCATCCCCAACCTTCTGGCTCCCGATGTGCCCGACGGCACCGACGACACCGGAAACGTTGAACTGCGCAAAGTGGGCACCATCCGTGAATTTGACTTTGCCATCCGGGACCATCAGGAGCTGGGTGAAATGCACGATATCCTGGATATCGCCCGGGGCGCCAAGGTCGCCGGAACCGGTTTCTACTATTGGAAGGGCAAAGGCGCCATGCTGGCTCAAGCCCTTTACTTCTATGTGCAGCAGTTCCTTGTGAAGCGTGGATTCACCATGTTCATGACCCCCTGTGTTGCCAAAGAGCGCACCCTCTACGGAACCGGTTATCTGCCCTTCTTTGCCGACCAGACCTACAATCTGGCAGGTGAAGATCTGGCGCTCATCGGCACCAGTGAGCAGACCCTTGTGGGTTATCACGCCGACGATGTGCTCGATGGAGACAAACTCCCCCTTTGCTACACAGCCTTCACCCCCTGTTTCCGGACTGAATCCGGAAGCTACGGCAAGGCTTCACGGGGTATTTTCCGTGTGCACCAGTTCCACAAAGTCGAGCAGATCGTCTTCTGCAAGCCTGAGGACTCCCCCAAGTACCATGAGTTCTGTTTGCAGAATGAAGAGGATCTTCTCAAATCTCTGAACATTCCCTATCATGTGGTCAACGTCTGCGTGGGCGATCTGGGCGCTCCCGGTTACAAGAAGTATGATATCGAAGCCTGGTATCCCACCTTCAAAACCTACCGTGAAGTCACCAGCAACACCAACTTGACCAGCTTCCAGAGCCGCCGTCTCAACATCCGCTACAAGCAGGGTGACGAGCGTGACTTTGTCCACACCATCAGCGCCACCGCCGCCACTGACCGTCTGATCATTGCCATTATGGAAAATTATCAGCAAAAAGACGGCTCCATCGAGATCCCTGAGGTCCTGCGTCCCTTCACCGGTTTCGATAAGATCGGCTGAAACGTTTTATAACAACCACAGCCGGTTGCGTGTTTTCATCATGCAGCCGGTTTTTTTTAAAGGTAAATCAAAATGGTTCTTTCAGATTTTCCCAAAGGTGAGATCCTTGTTTCCCCCTCTCTTCTTGCCGCTGATTTCGGCAAGCTCAATGAACAGATCGCTGAAGTTGCCGCCGCCGGTGCCGAGATGCTCCATCTGGATGTGATGGATGGTGCTCTGGTCCCCAATATCTCTTTCGGCGCCCCGGTGCTCAAACCTCTGCGTAAAAACAGCAAACTTTTCTTTGACGTTCATCTGATGATCGAACACCCCCTGCGCTACGCCCGGATGTTCCGTGAGGAGGCGGGAGCCGATCTGATGACCTTCCATATCGAATGTGCCGACGATATCGACGCAACCATCGCTGCCATCCACGGACTTGGCGCTCAGGTGGGTATTTCCATGAAGCCCGCCACCCCCGCCGAAGCGGTTTTTCCCTATCTGGATAAAATCGATATGGTTCTGGTCATGACCGTTGAACCCGGTTTCGGCGGACAGAGTTTCATGGCGCACCAGATGCCTAAAGTGGCAGCATTCCGCAAAGAGATCGACCGCAGAGGGCTTGATGTGAGACTTCAGGTCGATGGCGGCGTGGATGAAAACACCGTCAAAGAGTGTGCCGCTTACGGTGCCGACATCATGGTGGCGGGAACCGCTGTTTTCCGTCACCCAGAAGGCATGGCAACTGCCGTGGCACGGCTCAAGGCTGCCAAAGAGCTTTTCGGCACCAAGGTGCAGTAAGTTATTATGGCTGAACTGAAAAATACTTTTCTGCGGGAGTTCCATCTGGAAATGGGGGCAAAAATGGTTCCCCGTGCCGGTTGGAATCTGCCCCTCAACTTCTCTGAGGGGGCTGCGGACGAAGAGGAGTGCTGCCGCACTAAGGCGGCACTTTTTGACTTCTGTGCCGACGGCAGATACCGTGTGGCTTTCCCCGGCGCCCTCCAGACTTTTGAAAAGCTGCTCTTTCAGGGGGGCGGTGAAAGAAAGACCGGCAGCTGCCGCCGGGAACTGCTTGCCGATGACAGGGGAACGGCTGTTGCCTTCTGCCGTGTATCTCTCATGGCTGAGGACGATATTTTTATTACTGTTCCTTTTCAGAGCCGGGAAAGAGTGGAAAGGTTTTTCAGTCAAAAGAGCTTGGAATACAACGACTTGTCTGAGTACCTCTGCTGTATCGGTATCAGCGGTCCTGAAAGCATCAACGTGCTGACTCAATGCGGCGTCAGTGAAGATGCTCTCCCCGGAAAGGGAGAGACAAAGATCCTTGAACTTGACGGATTGCGTGCCATCGTCTCTTTTTCGCAGGATCTTGACGATACCGGCTTTGAGATCAACTGCAATGCCGAATGTGCCGATCAGATCTGGGATCTTTTTCTTGAAACTGATCTTCCATGGCCCGCAGGACTTGCGGCGCAGGAATCCCTGCGCCTTGAAAGAGAGGTTCCCGGTGCGGCGGAACTCCAGCTCCCCCGGAGCGCAGCCGATGTGAAAAGCAAACTGGGCTGTGTGGTATTTTCAGGAAAGCGTGTTCCTTTTGCGGGAGTCAAACTTTATGACCCTGCCGGTAATGAGGTGGGCGTAGTCACTTCAAGCGCTGTGTCAGCTGCTTTGGGAGCTGCCCTTGCCTTTGCCTTCTTCCCCGGCGGGATCCCGGAAAAGGAAAGGGAACTTCACGCCGACGCCAGCGGCGTGGAGATCAAAGGTTTCTGCCGCTGATATGCCGAATATGAAGCTCTGTTTCCCGAATCATGGAGACAGAGCTTTTTTCCTCCAAAGCATTTTTTCATCAAAATTTGAAAAATAACTCTTATGGGTGTATATTATCTATTTGAATAGATAAAACAAGGAGTAACTGTATACCCATGAAAGACGATAAAGAAATAAAAGAAGAAACTTCTCAGGAACAGACTCAGGAACAGCAAATTCCCGAAGAGAAAGCTCAGGAGAAGGTTCCCGCAGCGGAAACTGAGGCAAAAGAAGAAAAGAAAGAAGAAAAGAAACTTACCCCTGAAGAGGAACTTGCGGCTCTTCAGGCGAAGTATCTCTATCTTCAGGCTGAATATCAGAACTACCGCAAACGCATGGTCAAGGAGCTTTCCGATGCCCGGCGTTTTGCTGTTGAAGACACGGTCCAGCCTTTTCTGGCAGTTTATGACTTTCTTACCATGGCTGAAACTGCCGCCAATCAGAGCGACAATATCGATGCGATCCGTCAGGGGTTGATGATGATCATAGCCGAATACAGAAAGGCTTTTGAAGAACTGAGCCTCAAGCCTTTCAATGCTGTCGGCGAAAAATTTGATCCTTCACTCCACGATGCTGTGGCACATGAAAGCTCTGATGAGATCGAAGAAGGTGTGGTCTCAAAACAGTGGAACTGCGGTTTCAAACTGGGGGAAAAGGTGCTCCGTGCCGCCCGTGTTGTGGTTTCCTCAGGTGCTCCCAAAGAGGAAGATAAAAAAGAGGAGTAAGGATCTATGGACTACTATGAGCAGCTGGGCGTTTCCAAAAACGCATCAGCAGATGATATAAAAAAGGCATACCGCAAGCTGGCGGTGAAATATCATCCCGATAAGAATCCGGGCGATAAAGAGGCAGAAGAAAAGTTCAAAGAGATCTCTGCAGCTTATGAGGTGTTGAGCAACCCCGAAAAACGTGCCCGTTACGACCAGTTCGGTCACGAAGCCTATACCAGTCAGGGCGGCGGCGGTGGAGCCGACTTCAATCATGCTCAGGATATCTTCAACGCCTTTTTCGGCGGCGGCGGTTTCGGCGGCGGCGGCGGATTCAGTTTTGAAGACCTCTTTGGCGGCGGCGGCGGCAGAAGACGCAACCCCAATGCCCCTGTTCAGGGAGAGGATCTGCGTTTCGATCTGACCATTGAGTTTGAAGATGCTATGTACGGCGCAGAAAAAGAGCTTCAGATCCCCCATCTGGTCCGCTGCGACCAGTGTAACGGGAGCGGTGCCGCCGAAGGCGCTACAAAGAAAAACTGCCCCCATTGCGGCGGCACCGGGGTGGAAAATGTTTCTCAGGGATTTTTCAGTGTCCGCCAGACCTGCCGTGCCTGCGGCGGTAAGGGACAGACCATTGACAAACCCTGCCGCAGTTGCGGCGGGAGCGGGAAAAAACGCATTACGGAACCGGTGAAGATCCGTATCCGTCCCGGAATGGATTCCGGCAATCAGCTCCGGGTGGCGGGTATGGGCAATGCCGGTGACCGGGGCGGCGCCCCCGGGGATCTCTACATCTTCCTGACGGTGCGTCCCAGCAGGATCTTCCACAGAGAGGGGAACGACCTTATCTGCGAAGTCCCTGTCCCCTTTGCCGTTGCGGCTCTGGGCGGGGAGCTGGATGTTCCCACTATTTCCGGAAAAAGCACCATCATGGTGCCGAAAGGCTCCCAGTACGGCAGAGTGCTGCGCCTGGCAGGGAAGGGAGTCCCTTCACTCCGGGGGGGCAACCGTGGCGACCTTCACATCCGTCTGGTCATTGAGACACCTGTTGACCTCAATAAAGAGCAGCAGGAACTTCTGAAGAAATTTCAGGAGTCTTTGGGGAAAAACAACACGCCCCAGCATAATAATTTCGTCAATAATGCCGGAACATTTTTGCGTTCCGATAAGGACTGAAGCGTAATATATGGCAAAAAAACAGAAAAATGACTCTCCTGTTCTGGCGAACAACCGCCGGGCATTCCATGATTATGCCATACTGCAGAAGATGGAGGCGGGGATTCAGCTTTCAGGAACCGAGGTGAAAAGCTGCCGTGCCCGGACGATCCAGCTTCAGGAGGGGTTTGTGACCGTTTCGGGCGGTGAAGTGTTCCTTCATAATGTGCATATTTCCCATTACGATTTCGGCAACCGTTTCAACCATGATGTGCGCCGGATGCGCCGTCTGCTGCTTCACAAAAGAGAGATTGCCGCCCTTATGCGGCATATCGCCGTCAGGGGACACGCCATTGTGCCCCTTTCTTTTTACTTGAAGGGCGGGTTGGTCAAGGTCGAGATCGGACTTGCTCAGGGAAAACACGAATATGACCGCAGAGATGATATCAAAAAACGTGATTCAGAGCGGGAAATCAAACGGGTCATGGCGAATTTTAACAAAAAAAATGGATAATGAGGTCTATCAGGACTTGATTTTTTGATGAAAAAGGTGTAATGTTTAGTAAGAGAGACATATAATTTTAAGAAAGGAATCATAAAGTGGCAAAAACAAACATCCAGGTCTCCATAGACAATGGACGGCTGATGACCAAATTGTCGATCATCAGTTTGATCTTTTCAGTCTGTTTCCTGATCCTGACAGCTGTTATAGGCTCCATGCGGGGCGGAGATGTGTTCCGTTTCGGTTTGATCACCTATACTCTTTCTGCGATTTTCAGCTTCGGCGGTCTGATCTACGGTATGCTTTCCACTCAGGCAGGACTTGAGAACGAGGAAAAACAGTTCCTTGAGGAACGCAGCGCCGCCGAAAACCGGGCGCTCAATGTGGAAGAGGATGTCCGTTTCACGGCACAGCGCTCATTTGACAACTTCCGCCGCTTTGCGCCCTACGCACTTGCTCTTGTGGGGGCAGCAGTGACAGGTGGATTTCTCTTCTATTTCAACTCCATCTGGGCAAGCCGCACTTCAGGCGCAGTCAGCATGGGGGGGAATGCCCTTTACACCGCATTGATCGCCATTATCATGATGTTGCTCAACATCTTTATCGGCGCCTTCTATGTGGGGCAGTCCCGGAGCAAAGCTTTCCGCTGGCTCCGTCCCGTGGGCGCCTGGCTCATTGCAGGATTTGCTGTTATGGCGACTGCCACAGTCATGGCACTGCTGCACAGCAACAACATCATGGAAGCAGATCTCAGTGCCGGAAAGGTCTTTTTTTGGATCTTCCTTGTTCTCGGTGCCGAATTTGTCACCAATTTCATTATTGAGTTCTACCGTCCCCGGACCCTTAAAGAGAGCCGTCCGGTCTTTGAAAGCCGCCTTCTTGCCCTTTTCACCGAACCCGGCGGCGTCATGCGCAACATCGCCTCAGCTCTTGACTATCAGTTCGGATTCAAAGTTTCAGGCACATGGCTCTACGGATTTGTGGAGCGCTCATTCTTCCCCCTCTTTATGCTGGTGGTGGTCTTCTTCCTCTTCTTTTCCTCCATCCATGAAGTCGGTCCCAGTCAGGTGGGCGTCAGAGAGAATCTGGGACGCATCGAGAAGAAACTTCTCACCCCCGGTATCTATTGGAGTCTCCCCTGGCCCTTCGGTACTGTCAACATGTTCAGTACCAGTGAACTGCGCCAGATCGTCATCGGAGAAAAGACCATCGGCGACGGCAACGTGGCAGACGATCTGAACGTGAAAGCCGGAACCAAACGCAATTCAGAGATCTCTGAAACGGTCCTTTGGACCAAGGCTCACGGCGGCGGTGAAGACAGTAACTTCCTGGTGGCTGTCAAGAGCACAGGATCACAGAGTGAAAAGCAGGATTCCGCCGCAGCGCCCTCCATCTCCTTCATCCGTCTGACCATGCCCATCCAGTACCGCATCAAGGATGTCTTTGAATATGCTTACAGCAATGCCAATCCCGTCTACAGTCTGCGCCGCATCGGTCAGCAGGCGGCAACGGAATATCTGGCAAGCACCTCCATGATGGAGCTTATGTCCTCCAACCGTCTCAACGCTCAGAAAGCTATCATGAAGCGGGTACAGTATCTGGCTGACCAGCAGAAGCTGGGGGTTCAGGTCGAGACTCTGCTCATCCTTGATGCTCACCCCCCCATTGAAAAGGTGGCTCCTGCTTATCAGGAGGTCATCGGTGCCATGGAACAGCGTGAGACGGCGATTTTGGGCGCAGAAGCTTATAAGATCAAAACTCTTCCCGAAGCCAGGGCCGAAGCTGAACGCATCGTGGCAGAGGCAAAAACATACAGCGCCACCACCGGCAAAGTGGCACGGGCAGAAAGTGAAAGATTCACCAAACAGCTCATTGCCTACCGTGCCATGCCCTCGGTGTTCAAGCTTCGTGAGCTTTTGAATTTCCTTGCCGTTGACTGTGCCGGGATCCGCAAATATGTGGTCCCCCTCAACAACGAAAGCGAAGTTTACGAGCTCAACTTCGAGGAAAAGGAACGGCTTGACCTCGTTGATACCGATGTGACTCAGCTCAGCAACAAGTAATGAAACAAGTTTTTTCAATACATAAAATAAAGGAAGATCGTTATGGCTGCTAACAATTTTTTCAAACATTGGCCGACCTGGGTGTTGGGACTGCTGGTTGCAGTGATCCTGCTTTTCGCTGTTTTCTCTTTCCAGCTCAACGAAACAGAAGTGGCGGTGGTCACCACTCTGGGGCGTCCCGCACAGGTCACTGAACCGGGACTCCATTTCCGCTGGCCCTATCCTTTCCAGCGCATCTACCGCTTTGACAAACGTACCCGCTGCTTTGCCGGCGGCGCAGGGAAATTGGAGGAAACCACCACCAGCGACGGGCACAATCTGCTGGTGGGTATCTATGTGAATTTCCGCATTGCCGATGCCGAAAAGTTCTTCCGCACCCTTGAAAATATCACTCAGGGTGAGGAAAAACTCAATGCTCTCATGCGGGGATACAAGAATGCCGCCATCGGTGAATGCCTTTTCAAAGAGATCATCAATACCGATCCCAAAGAGATGAAACTGAAGATGATCCAGGACAAGATCAGGAAGAATCTTGCCGCTGAGACCAAAGATTACGGTATTGCCATCATCGACGTGGGTATCAGCACCATCAACGTGCCCAAGTCCATCAGCGAGAAAGTCGCTGACCGCATGATCGCTGAACGCAAGGTCCAGTCCGATGCCTACATTTCAGAGGGCAACGCCCGTGCCAAACAGATCCGCACTGAGGCGGATACTTCAAAAACCATCCAGCTGGCTGATGCCGAGGCCAAGGCACGGACGATCCGCGCCGAAGGCGATGCCGAAGCCGCCAAATACTATGCCACCTTTACGCAGGATCCCAAGCTGGCTGAGTTCCTGCTCAAACTTGACAGTCTCCGCAAGATCATGAAGGGACGCACCACTCTGGTCACCGATTACCGCACTGCGCCCTTTGATATTCTTCAGCAGGGCGCCGAGGAGCTTAAAAAGTCCCAAAAAGGAAACAAATGAGCATGGAACCAAAAAGCGTTATCAATCAGGAGTTTGACCGTTCCGGACGCTATGAGGGCGGTCTCAAAGCTCTTGTCAAAAGTCTTCAGTATGCTTTTGTCATACTGTTGGTCGCCATTGTCGGCATGATCGTCTACTTTTTCACCTGGGGCGGCTACTTCTCTGTGGAGCCTCAGCAGGCGGTGATCGTGTTGCGTTTCGGCAAGTTCCACGGAGCCTATCAGGATGGTGCCCGCTGGTTCATGCCCTATCCTGTCCACCGGTTCATCCGGGTGCAGACCAACCAGCAGCAGCTGGATGTGAACTTTCTGCCTGTGGAGATCCCCGGCGAAGAGGTCAAAGCTTCTCTCACTCCCGGTGATGACCGCTATCTGCTCACCGGCGATGCCAACATCATCCACGCCTCATGGCAGGTGGCTTACAAGGTCATCGACCCCAAAAAGTACTATGAAAAGCTCTGCACTCCCGCCAACCCCGTGGTGGCAGGGAGGATCCTTGAAGACGATATGGTGACCGACTTCAACGGATTCACCTCAGGGCGCGGTCCCCGTACCTTTCTGACCAAGCTTTTTGAAAGTGCAGTGATCCGCATTACTGCCATGGAAAAGGTGGACAACATTCTTTTCGCCAAAAAACTTGAGTACAAGACCCGGGTGGAGGAGCTTTTCAGCCGCATGGTCGCTGACTTTGACTGCGGTATCCAGATCGAAAACGTGACTCTGCTCCGTGCCTTCCCCCCCAGCCGTACCAAGGCAGCCTTTGACGAAGCCACTGCCGCCGGAAATGCCAGCTCCGAGCTTCGGAGCAAGGCTCTGACCTACAAGGTGGAAACCGAAAACGAAGCAAGAGCCAAAGCCGCTGAGATCGTTGCCGCCGCCCGTGCCTACAAAAGCCGGGTCGTTGCTGATATGAAGGCTGAGACCGAATATTTCAAGGCGATCAATGCCAAGTATAAAGAAAGTCCCCGCACAGTGCTCATTGCACTCTATACTGCGGCGCTTTCAGAGGCGATGCAGGCATCCACCGAGGATCGTTTCATCATGGGGTCCAGCAACAAGAAACGGCAGATCCGGGTGCAGCTGAATCCTCAACCCAAGAACCGTCCCGCTCCCCAAAAAGATGCCGCAAAGGAAGGAAAGTAAGAAATGGCTCATCACGAACACAACTGCTCCTGCGGGCATGACCACGGACACGAACACAACTGCTCCTGCGGCCATGACCACGGACATGAACACAACTGCTCCTGCGGACACGATCACGAAGAGCACAGCAAACCCAACTGCCCCTGCGGTCACGACTCTCTTACCGAAGGTGCCGGTCATGACCGGGGAATGGGAAAACTTTTCTTTGCTCTGGGGGGCGGTCTGCTGACTTTGAACTCCTTTATTCTGGAGTATCTGCTCCCCACTCAGGAGTATGCCGTCCAGCTCAGTGCCCTCGCCGGTGCTGTCGTGCTGGCTCTGCCCATCGTCATCACCGCCGTCAAAGATCTCTGGCGGGGCAAGGTCTACATGAACGAGCTGGTGGCTCTTGCCATTCTCGCTTCTCTTGCCAACGGGGATTTCCAGATGGCGGGCATCATCGCCTTCTTCCTGCTTCTCACCATCATCATCGAGACCCGTACCGCCAGCGGTGCCCAGCGCTCCATTGAGGAGCTTATCAAGCTGACTCCCAATGTGGCGCATCAGGTCATTGACGGAGTGGAACAGGAGTCCCAGGTCACTGATCTGAAAGTAGGTGATATCATCCGTGTGCGCCCCGGTGAAAACTTCCCTGTGGATGCCGTTATCATTGCCGGTGAAAGTACTGTCAATCAGGCATCCATCACCGGTGAATCCGTTCCTGTTGAAAAGACCGTCGGCTCCGAAGTCTTTGCCGGTACTCAGAACCTGACCGGCGCTGTGGAGTTGAAGGTGACTAAGGTAGGAGAAGATACCACTCTGGGCAAGGTAAAAGATATGATATTGCAGGCAGAAGCCAGCCGCACTCCTGTGGTCAGGATCATCGACCGCTATGCCGGATTCTACACCCCTACCGTCCTCATGATCGCATGGGTCTGCTGGTGGTTCACTGAAGATATGAACTCCGTCATCGCCTTTCTGGTCATTTCCTGCCCCTGTGCCGTGGTTCTTGCCACTCCCACCGCAGTTGTGGCAGCGGTCGCCGCTGCTGCCCGTCTGGGTATCTTCATCAAGAATGTTTCCCATCTGGAACTTGCTTCCAAGCTCACCGCCTTTGTCTTTGACAAAACCGGTACTCTCACCGACGGACTTCTCTCTGTGGTGCGTCTGCAGGTTTTCGGCGATGTCTCACAGGCAGAACTGCTTCAGACTGCCGGGGCGGTTGAACAGTCAAGCAACCACCCCACCGCCAAGGCGATCCAGAAACTTGCCGCCGAAGCCGGGCTGGAACTCCCCCTTGCGGATGAGCTCACCGAAGCCCACGGAAAAGGTGTCTCAGGCAAAGTCAACGGTGTTGAGATCATCGTGGGACGTGCCAACTGGATGAAAGAACAGGGACTTGATATCCCTGCACATGACGATGTCGAAGCTGAAGGCATGAGTGTGGTCTACGTTGCCCGGGGCGGTAAAGTCATCGGCTGGATCGGGTTCCGGGATAAGATCCGCAACGAATCTGCAGCTATGCTCACCGATCTGCGCAAACTGGGAGTCCGTTACTGCGCTATGGTCACCGGTGACCGCAGGTCCGTTGCCGAAACTGTGGCTTCACAGCTCCAGATCGACGAGTTTGAAAGTGAATGTCTCCCCGAAGGTAAGGTCGCCTTTGTGGAGCGGGTCAAGGAAAATCACCGGGTCGCCGTGGTGGGTGACGGTGTCAACGATGCTCCCGCTCTTGCCGCAGGCGATCTGGGTATCGCCATGGGAGCTATCGGCAGTGATGTGGCGATCAACAGTGCTTCTGTGGCACTCATGACCAACGATCTGCGCCGCATCGCCATGCTGGTCTATCTGTCACGGAAATCCCAAATGATCATCAATCAGAATCTGCTTTTCGGTATGCTGTTCCTCTTTGGCGGTATGATCGTTTCTGCAGTGGGTCTTATGACTCCTGTCTGGGCGGCAGTGCTTCATGCCGGCAGCACTCTGATCATCATTTTCAACAGCGCCCGTCTGGTGCGTACCGGTGAAGAACTCACCCTTGAGGAAGGGGATGAGGATACACCTGAGCAAGAGGAAGAATAACAGAATATGGAAGAATCGATCATTCCAGTTGTCAGTGCAGTGGGACTTACCAAGGAGTTCCGGGATTTCTGGGGACGTCCCAAGGCCCGTGCCGTCAATGATATCGACTTTGAGATCCGTCCCGGTGAGGTGGTGGGACTTCTGGGACCCAACGGTTCCGGTAAATCCACCACAGTGAAGATGCTGCTGGGACTGCTCTACCCTACCGGCGGGAAACTTTCCGTTATGGGCCGTTCTCCCCGTGCTGTGGAGACCAAGAGAGATATCGGTTATCTGCCTGAAGAATCCTATCTGTACAAATATCTGACCGCAGAGGAGACTCTGGATTTCTTCGGATCCCTTTTCAATCTTTCCGCTGCAGACCGTGCCAGACGCATCGATCAGCTTCTGGATATGGTCGGCATGACCCATGCACGTCGCCGCCGGGTGGGGGAATTTTCCAAAGGTATGGCGCGCCGTATCGGTATCGCTCAGGCGATGATCAACGATCCTTCGTTCCTGATCCTCGACGAACCCACCAGCGGACTTGACCCCATCGGATGCCGTGAAGTCAAAGATCTGATCCTTGCTTTGAAGAAAAGGGGCAAAACCGTTCTTGTGACCAGCCATCTGCTCAGCGATGTGGAAGATATCTGCGACCGTGTCATCGTGCTTTACGGCGGCAAGATCCGGGCAGAAGGTGCCCTGAACGAACTGCTGACCGTTTCTGACTCCACCACCATCACTACCCCCGTGCTGCCCAAGGAGACTATGGAAAAACTTCTCGCTTTGCTGCGGGAGTCACTTCACGGTGAGGAGTTCAAGGTGGAGCATCCCCGGCGCACCCTTGAAGAGTTCTTCCTTGATGTCATCGGCAAGGCAAAAGCTGAAAGCGTTGAGACGGCAGGGGTCGTTTCAGGCGGACGTATCGCAGAGTATCTGGAAAAGGGCGACGAGAAAAGTGCCGTTCTGGAGTCTCTGCTCCAGGAGGAACAGCCCGTGCAGAAAAAGACCGAAGCGCCTGCAACTGCTCCAGCTTCAGAAAAGTCTGAGGTCTCAGAAGCACAGCTTTCCGGACTCATGGAAGAAAAAAGTGCTCCAAAAGTTGAAGAAACGGCTTCTGTTTCACCCGCCGCCGCTGAGAAGCTTTCTGAAGCGGACCGTAAACTCAACGACATATTGGGCAATCGCAAATGAGAGCCTTTCTTGCAATCGTAAAATTGACCTTGCGCCATGCGGTAAGGTCCCACATATTCCAGCTGCTTTTCGGTGTGCTGCTCTTATGTGTTGCGCTGATCCCTACAACGATCACCAACTCTTCTGCTGCGGACTTTCTGAAAAGTTCCATCTTCTACAGCTTGTGGATCGTCAGCGCTGTGCTGGGACTTTCTTCCATCTGGCTGGGGTGTTTCATCATGACCTGCGATATCGATAGTTACCAGCTGCACATGGTGGTGAGCAAACCTGTCTCACGGATCACCGTCTGGCTGGGGAAATGGGTAGGTGTCTGTCTGGTCAATCTGCTGTTGCTGGTTCTTGCTTCCGCCGCGGTCTTCTTTATCATCCTCGGCCGCTTTGAAAGTCTGGATTTTTCCGCTGAAGAAAAGGTGCGGATGCGCTCCGAGGTCCTGGTGGGACGCCGTGCCTTCAAGGCGGACCGTCCCGATTACGCCGATGCCATCGGTGAACTGGTGCGCCGGAAGATCGCCAAATTGAACGCTCAGGGCAGATCTGTAGACACACAGATGCAGGAAAAACTTATCAAAGACTCCCAGCTTGAAGTGGTTTCCGCCGACTCTGAAGTGAAGCACAATATGGTCAAAAGCTGGCGTTTTTCCAACATTCCCGCCAACACCGGCAAGCCTCTCTTCCTGCGCTACCGCCCCTATATCAACAAGGTGGCAAGCGAAGACCAGAGACCGACTCATCTGATCTGGTCCGTAGGTATCCCCCGGGAGCGCAAAGCTGTTCCCCAGGCGGGACCTGTCGCAAAGCGTAACGCCAAAGCATACGACATCTATCTGTATCCCCTTGATGATAAGCCCGATCAGGTCATGACCGGTGTCTTTCACGAAAAGGAACTCAGACCTGAATGGAAGGTGGTATCTTCCGATGGTCACGTCTTTATGACCATTGCCAATTTAGACCGTTACAACGGTACCATGTACTTCCAGCCTGCAGACGGTCCCAAATTGCTGGTCCCTGCCACCGGCTTTGCCGGTAATTACATCAGGGCTGTCATGGTCATCGCTCTGGAACTGATGCTCCTTGCGGCTCTGAGCTGTGCTTTCGCAGGGTGTCTTTCCATGCCGGTCGCCATCTTCATGGTGTTGAGTTACCTGCTTTTCGGCGCTTTTTCGGTCTACATGGTCAATCTGGAATATATTGCCGGAATGGCTGACCGTTTCGGGCAGATGGTGGGGAAAGCGCTTCTTTGCGTGGTGATCCCGCTGCAGCACTTCGATGTGAGTTCTCTTGTCTCAGACGGCGTGCTGGTGGAATGGAGCTTCATCGGATCGCTCTTCCTCAACATGATCGTTCTCCGGGCACTGCCTCTGGTTCTGCTCGGGATCTATCTCTACAATAAGCGTGAACTGGGGCTGATCGTAAGAAAATGAATAAATTCCGCATTATTACCATGTATTTCGTGCTGGTGATCCTCACCATCGCTTTGCTTTTCGGTGCCTCTGCCGTATCACGGCGTTTGGATGATTCAGTGGAAAAGAATCATCTGCGTTTTACAGGCGAGATCAAAAATGCTCCTGTCCTCGTGACTTTCACCACAGTTGCTCTGGGCAGTTTCCGCGGTATCATAGCCGACTTGCTCTGGCTTCGCGCTGAAGCTCTGAAAGAAAAACAGAACTACTTTGAAATGGTGCAGCTTGCCCGGTGGATCACCGATCTGCAGCCCACCTTTTCAGGAGCTACAGCCTATTTGGCGTGGAACATGGCTTACAACATCTCTGTGACCTGTTCCAGTCATACTGAAAGGTGGCGGTGGGTCAATGAAGGTATCAGACTGATCCGTGATCTTGCTCTGGAGTATAATCCGGAAGATCCCATTCTCTACAAAGATCTGGCGTGGATATTTCAGCACAAGCTTGGCAACGTCCTTGATGATGCCAACTTGCTTTACAAAAACCGTCTTGCCATTGAGCTGACCGACATTACCGGCGTTGCTGAACCTTCGTGGAAGGAACTTGCCGCTGCTCCTGCAAGTGAAGCTGAATTTATGAAAAAGTTTCCCGAAGACGGAGCTGTGTGGAAGGTCATAAAAGAGAACGGTTTCAAAGACTTTGATGCTCTCTACAACGATTTCAGAAGCAGAAAACCTGCTGCTCTTCCCTCTGTACTCAATGGCAAACTGGGGGCACCTCTTCTCAAAGAGATGACCACTTTTTTCCGGGCGGAACTCTTGCGCCGCCGTTTGAAGCTTGATCCCGATGTGATCGTCGAAATCAACGAAAAGTACGGCACTCTGGATTGGCGTGTGCCCGAATCCCAGGCGATCTACTGGGCAACAATGGGATTGAAAAGGACTCCCGGTAATAAGGATATCAGTCTGAGCCGTCTTATTACCCAGTCCCTTTATGAATCTTTCCGTGCCGGCAGGATCCTCATGATAAACGACAAGGATTTCAACAATATCGTTGTCGCTCCCAATATCGCTCTGGTGGATGCTGTCTACAACACTTACAGTGAAGTGCACAAAGTCTATGACGGCGGCGCTGAATACTCCACCTTCCGCAGTGCCAAGATCAACTTCATCAAAGAGGCTATCGGTATCCTTTACAATTTCGGCAAATTCACCAAAGCCAAAGAGTACTACGAACTCCTCATGAAAGAGGAACCCCACCGGAAACGGGAGGAGCTTGAAGCTTTCGTCGCTGCCCAGTGGGCGGAAGATGTCCGTGATGCCGGCGTCAAGAAGGCAAGTGAAGTCATCAGCGGACTCATTTTCAAGAGTATTTACTATCTTATCTACAATGACAGCGATGCCGCTCTTGCCAACGAGCGTCTGGCACGCTACATTTATGCCAAATACTCTGCCGATATCGGCAGCATGGAGCGCATGAAACTGCCCAGCTACAACCAGATGAAACGGGTGGTCGTCGAACAGTGCATGAAGACTCTGCCGCCCCAGATGGTTCTTGTCCTCAAGGCGAAGATCTCTGCGGAACAGGCAGAAAAGCAGATCGACTCCATGTTGAAAAAGGTCCCGGGCACGCCGGGTGCAACAGAAAGGAAGAAATGATGTGAGATGCTGATAACAGAAAAGTTCTTTCGATTCTTGAATGAAAAGTGAGCTTTTCTGAAGTTTTGCACCTGACTTGACAAAAACTGCCGGAAGTGTATGTATTCCTCTTCCGGCAGGAACAGCAGGAATGATTGGGGGAGTGCACCGTGTTTCAAGGTGTCCCGCGTTTTACCAAAAGGAATCAGAGAGCCGTGGAGACGGCGTATAAATACTCAAGTCAAATTATAAATAGCCTGAGCAAAAAAAATTGATGCTCCGGTAACAGAAAGGAAAAAATGGACGCTTTAGATCCGGCGGGTATAGGTTTTATTGCATCGATCATCGAAACAACAACCAACAGCTCTTTCAGATGGGAGTGGGTTTACTTTTTCAGCAGCGTGGTGGTAGCCATGTTTTTCTCACACTGCTGTTCACTTATGGAAGCGGCGCTTTTGAGCATTTCCCCCAGTCAGGTGGCTGAACTCAACCGCACTTTTCCCCGGGCAGGCAAGTGCCTTATGACACTGAAACAGGATATCGACAAGCCTCTGGCAGTTATCCTCATCATCAACACCGCCGCCCACACCATCGGTGCCGCCGAAGCCGGTGCCAGTTTGAATGCTCTCTACCCCCATAATGCGACAGCCATGAGCATCTTTTCTCTGGTCTTCACTTTGCTGATGGTCCAGTACACAGAGCTGCTCCCCAAAACTCTGGGCGTCCGTTTCAATATCAAGGTCATGCAGTTCTGCGGCCCCCTGCTTCAGGGACTGCTTTACGTTTTCATGCCCATTATCAAGGTCACCCAGTGGATCAACAAGCCCTTTGAAAGACGCAAGCCTGAGAAACCCACTACCGCCGAAGAGATCTCAGCACTGGCTTCTCTTGCCCGCAGCACCCAGAGCATCTCCTCACGGCAGGAGCGGATCATCAAGATGGTCCCCCATCTTTCTGAGAAGAGCGCAAGGGATGTTATGATCGACGTGGAAAATATTTCCTTCCTCACCGCTGACCAGACTTTGACCGATGCCATGAACTCCACTGCCAACGACTACCACACCCGTTACCCTGTGTGTGAAGAAGACAACAAAAACGAAGTTCTGGGCTATGTGAACTTCAAGGAGCTGGTGGCGATCCACCGTTCCCATCCCGGAACAGTGAAGGTGAACGATATTCTGCGGCCTGTGCCTTTTTCTGAACCTGACGACACGGCGGCGGAGCTCCTTGAACATCTGACCATGCAGAATTGCCATATCACCATCGTCCGTGATCCTGCCACCAATACCACTTTGGGACTCGTCACCCTTGAAGACATCATTGAAGAGCTTATCGGCGATCTTGATGACGAATTCGATCCTCTGCCCCGCACCTTCTATTCCCCGGGAGAAAACTTCTGGGTGGTGGGCGGCGGTGTCCCCCTGCGGCTTCTTGCCCGTGATACCCATCTGGATCTGCCTTTGCGCGCAGAGCCTGTGGGCGTTTGGGTCTCCCGGATCCTTGACCGTCCGGTCCGGGTGGGGGATGTGATCCGCCACGGGAATGCGGAGTTTTACGTCCGCAAGATCCGCCGCGGACAGGCTTGGGAGTTCAACCTCAAAAGAATGAAAGAGTAAATAATGAAATTTTTGTTTGCAAAGATCATACTGTTTCAGGCCGCAGTACTGCTTTTTTCCGGCTGCATGAGTTTTGACTATGTGGGGCAATCTTTTACGCCCCGCAGTGAATCTGCTCCTGTGAGTTTCTTTCAGGGGCGTGACAGGATCCCACCTGACCAATACCGCATCATCGGCAGAGGATGCCTGAGGGGTCCTCAGGATACCGATCTCTATGACAGAAATGTCAAATTGCGTGAGGAGGCCCGTGAAAAGGGTGCCGATGCGGTGTGTATCGTCAGTACTGAAGTCAAAGCTGCCGGCATTTATCCCCAGGCAGCGGGGGAGTTTCCCGGTCCCCTTGCCGCAGGTTCCAATGTGGATAATCTGAGCCCGGCAAATACCCCATGGGAGGTTGATTCCTTCGGCGAGATGCGGACTCTTAAAAGTAAAGAGAAGGTACGTTATGTATTTGAAACAAAGGTGCTCTTTCTCAAGAAAACTGCTGATTTTGATGCTGAAATGAAAAAACGCCCTGCTTTACTGTGATTTTTTTTGAAAATGCTCCGGCGCCATTCTTGCAATATGCGGTTTAGTGGATTATATTACTCCGGAGCAAATCTTTTTATGAGTGATCTATTGAGTATGGAGTAACAGCGCGAATGTCTGAAAATACCAGAACTGCCGGCATTGATGAAGGCGGCAGGTTGTTCAGAATTGTTTTTCTGCTGGTTCTGCTGCTGCTTTTTGCGGCGGCAGTCCTCTCCTATTCCCCCACAGATGCTGTGATCCTTTACGGCGGTGCCAGCCGTGTGGTCGATAACTGGATCGGCTGGATCGGGGCTGTTTCCGCCCACGCTCTCTTTATGCATCTCGGTCTGGGATGTTATCTGCTGCTGCTGCTGTTTTTTATCCGCAGTGTGCGTCTGACACTGGGGGAATTCAATGTACAATACCGCTCATTTTGTTCATGGCAGGGGTTTTTTGCGGCACTGCTGGTTTTAACGGGTGCTCTGCTGCTGCTGGGGCTTGCTCCGGAGTCCTTTGAAGAGACTTTGCCTTCTCTGGGGCTTGGGCATAAAGAGTCCATAAAATCCGGGATCCCCGGCGGTGTCATCGGGCAGTTCTTTTCAGCTCCCCGCAGCGGAGAGCTCTCTGAAGGGATATTGCGCCATCTGATCGGCAGTGTGGGGTGTGCAATTGTCGGCATCGCACTGCTGGCAGGCGGAGTGATCTGGCTCTATATCGCAGAGTGGAAAAGTCTGATCGCCGGATGCTTTGCTTCTTCTGACGGCTCCCGTGAAGAGGGGACGGCAGAGGAGGAGTTGCATAACCGTTTTTACAGGCAGGATGCCCCCCCGCAACTTTTTACGGCTCCTGAATTATCCTCTGTCCGGAAACCTTCGCAGTCAGATGTTCAGAAAACACCGGCTGAAAGTGTGCAGATCCCCGCTCCTGAAGAAACAGAATTTGAAGAGACCGACTCCGGAGAGCGCTTTGAAGAAGAGAGTGTTGAGAAACTTGAAAAAAATGCTCCCGGAATACCGGAGGAGGAGTTT
>JAFTIE010000223.1 GCA_017457065.1 Lentisphaeria bacterium | reverse complement strand
CTCCTTTTATCGTGACCCTCGGCACCATGTCCATTTTCCGTTCCCTTGCCCTTTATCTGGGGGACGCAGGAAGGGTCAGTTTGAACAATCCTCTTCTGAGCGCCCTTGACAGTTCCTGTACCTTGTGGATCTTCCTCCTTGCCGGTGCCGCCGGAGCCTTGATCTTGAGCAGGACCGTTTTCGGAGTCCGGGTGAGAGCAACAGGCTCCAACGAAAAGGTCGCCCGCTTCTCTGGAGCCAATACAGGTTTGATCCAGTTCAAAACCTACCTTTTTACCGGTATGCTCTGTGCCCTTTCAGCCCTCCTCTGGGGCGGAAGACTGGGCGGGATCAGCTCAGCCAATGACGGTACAGGCTACGAACTTGATGCTATTGCCGCCGTGATCGTGGGCGGCAGCAGTATGTCTGGCGGCAAAGCCACGGTCACAGGAACTGTGGCAGGTATACTGATCCTGACGGTTATTTCAAACGCCCTTGTGGCATGGGGGATCTCTCCCCGGCTTCAGGAGTGTGTTAAAGGAGCCGTCATCATTATAGCAGTTTTATCCCAATATCGCAAAGAAAGGTAAGTCATTATGGGTAAATATTTGCTTCCCCTCATGTTGTGCGCCGCCTTGTTGTGCGGATGCGGAAAAAGTGAGAAAAAACTCAAGATCGGTATTTCCGTCCCCGCCGCCACTCACGGCTGGACAGGGGGCGTGGTCTGGCACGCTGAACAGGCAAAAAAACGCCTTGAAAGTGCCAATAAAGATGTTGCCGTTACCGTTGCCACCAGTGGCAGCGGTGCAGCACAGGTCAATGCCATTGAACAGCTGATGATGCAGAATCCCGATGCTCTTGTTATCCTGAGCCAGGAGCCGGAGCCTCTGGACAATGTGTGTAAACTTGCCAAACAACGGGGGATCTATCTGGTTGTTGTTTCCAATCCCCTGCCCTCTAAAGCTGAAGATGTGTTTGTCAACGGCGACAACACCAGTCTGGGGGAAGCCGCTGCAGTCGCCATGGGCAGCGCATTGGGCGGCAAAGGAGATATCCTTGTTATGGAGGGAGTCCTTTGCCCCATCAATACCGAAAGAGTCAACGGCTTCAAAAAGGTGCTCAAAGCGAAATATCCCAAGATCCGTATCCTTGACTCTCAACCTACTGACTGGAATACAGAAAAAGGGTTGAAGCTCATGGAAAAGTATCTTCAGAAATACTCCAAAGTCGATGGCATCTGGGCTGGAGACGATGATGTCCTTATCGGAGCTCTCAAAGCTTACAAAGAATCCAAGCGCAAAGATGTGAAGGTCTTTGTGGGCGGCGGTGGAGCCAAAGCTATCGTCAAGATGGTGAAAGATAAAGATCCGCTGGTCAAGGCGACTGTTACCTATCCGCCCCGGATGATCGAAACCGGCGCAGACCTTGCCCTCAAGGGATTGCGGAACAACAAAAAGAATCCCGGAGCCAGGGAGATCGTGGTCAAATCTGAAGTTGTCACCCCTGCCAATGCTGAAAAGCATTATTTCCCTGACTCCCTCTACTGAAGATTTCTCTGCAAACAAAAATCCCGGGATCCGCTGAAGATCCCGGGATTTTTCTGTAAACTTACTTTACCTTGAGGGATTTGAAGTAGCTCAGATATTTTCTGTTGGCTCCGAACATCTTGTTGACCATTTCCCGGATCTCTTCCAGAGAGAGGACCGCCGAGGTCAGAGGATCAAAGATGATGGACTGATAAATAAGACGGGGATCACCCTGCAAGGCTCCGGCAAGCGCCAGCTCTTCGCAGCGGCTTGAAGTGTTGCAGAGGATCGCCAGCTGTTCCGGCATAGGTCCTACATGGAAGGGGACGATACCCTTTTTTGAAGCCAGCACAGGTACTTCAACACAGGCATTTTCAGGGAGATTGTCGATCAAATTGGTATTGGGGACATTGCCGTTGAATTCAAAGGGGGTATTGTCACCGAAAACGGCGTTGAAGATAAAAGAGGCATACTCCCCTCCCCGTTCCACAGGAAGATCTTCGGCAAGAGCCTTTTTACTCAGAGTCCGCCAGTTTTTACTGCGCTGGGCGTATGTATTGAGAATATAGGCATGGAGTCCGGGGTTCCAGTCGGTACCGTGGGTGCAGTATTTCTCAATGAGATCGGGGCGTTTCCGGAACCAGGCGTTGTATTCGCTGTTGTGCCCGCTGGATTCAGTCACATAGTACCCCAGAGCAAGGTACATTTCATTACGGACCTGCTGGGCATTGTAGATCTCTTTTTTGGTTGTGATCGCCTTGTGGATCAGGGGATAGGCGTCTTTGCCCTTCCATTCATATTTCAGGTAAAACGCCTGATGATTGATACCTGCGCAGGTATAGGTGATATCCTTCATATCAGCCCCGATCCAGCGGGCAAGCATTCCGGCTGTGCCCTGAACGGAGTGACAGAGACCGGTAATGTTCAAATGGGGGAAACGCTTCTGCATACCGCTGCAGAGCATTGCCATGGGATTGGTGTAGTTGAGAACGACAGCATTGGGGCAGAGTTTTTCAATGTCGGAACAAATATCAAGCATGACAGGCAAAGTGCGGAGCATACGGAATACTCCGGCAGGTCCCCGGGTGTCGCCCACGTTGATATCCACCTTGTATTCCATGGGAATGGTGATATCGGTGCTGAAAACCCGGTATCCGCCCTGCAATATGGTGATGACCACACCGTCAGCACCTTTCAGCGCCTCCTGACGGTCCATGGTAACAGTAAGTTTTGCAGGATATTTTCCATTGGCAATGATCTTTTCCACCGCCTGACGGCTGAAGTCCAATCTCTCTGCATCAATATCCATCAATGCGATTTCCGCATCTGCCAGAGCGGGAAATGTAAGCAGATCTCTGACAAGTCCCCGGGTAAAGCCGAAACTTCCGGCCCCGATGAAGGCAATTTTTCTTCTCATTTTTCTTTTTTTCCTTTATTTTTTGTAAGAAAACTTGAAAAGTTCCGTTGTACAGTGTTTATTATACACCGTAAACTCATATTTGTAAATAAAAAAAATATGCCAATGATAGAAAATTTGTGCGATTTCACTAATCGTTACGGAACCATGCGGAGCCGTTGTTTTACCTATCCTGAAAAACTTTTTCCGCTGCCGGTGGAACTTCTCAGTGTGGGGAATCATTATGTTTCAAGCCCGGAATACAGCTGGGATGGCAGTCAGCGCGGAGGAGAAAATTCCCAGCGCGCTTTGATCCAGTACACCGTTTCCGGGTGCGGAGCTTTGGAATTTGAAGGCGAAACGCATGAAATTCCGTGCGGCAGGGCTATGCTGCTTACATTCCCGGAGCCGCACCGTTACTTTCTGCCGGATTCTTCCCGGCACTGGGAGGTGCTTTTTGCCTCTTTCGGCGGAGAGGGGGCTGCTTCTCTGCTCAAAACCCTCCGGCTCCGTTTTGGTGCAGTGGTGCCTTTGCGCGAGGAAGGGGAAGTTCTCTATCTCATGCGTGAACTTTTAAAAAACGATTTTCCCTCCACCTTTTGGGAGTCGGCTGCAGCCGGATACCGTCTGTTGACCGCTTTGGGAAAAGAACTTGAACACCATGACGTCAGCTGTCCGCGCCCGGTATTTCTTGACCGGGTGCTGGATTTTTGCAGAACCCATTCCGACAAAGAGCTTTCAGTTGAAAAACTGGCAGAGATTTCCGGATTGAGCCGTTGGTATTTTTCCCGTGAATTCAAAAGGGTACTTGGGGTATCAGTTCCCCAGTATGTGACAGAGATGCGCCTGCAAAAAGGCCGTCAGCTGCTGCTTACGGCACACTATTCAGTCAAAGAAACTGCGGCATTGTGCGGTTTTGAAGATACAGCTTACTTCATCCGCTGTTTTACCCGCCGTTTCGGAGTAACCCCCGGGAGCCTCAGAAAAGAGAAGAAATCCCCGGAACAAAAATCATAAGGAACGATCATGGATTTTGACAAATTTTTCATTCCCAGCGGCAACAGCCGTCTGGATGCTCAATTAAGATTTACCGCAGAGATCGACAAGATGACAGCGGTCTACCGGAAAACCCTTCTCATCGACCGGAGCCGGGCTGAAAACGATGCCGAACACTCCTGGCACATCGCCGTTATGGCGCTGCTCTTTGAAGAGTATGCCGTTGAAAAAGTCGATCTGCGCCACGCTATTGAAATGCTTATTGTCCACGATCTGATCGAAATTTATGCAGGCGACACATTTGCCTATGATACGGAAGGAAACAAGACCAAAGCAGCACGGGAAGAAGCGGCGGCAGAAAAGCTCTTTTCCATACTGCCTGAAGAACAGGGAGAAAAAATCAGAGAACTCTGGAAGGAGTTCGATAAGCGTGCCACTGCGGATGCACGTTATGCGGACTGTCTGGATAAACTCCAACCCTTTTTTCACAACATCCTCACCGAAGGCTTCACCTGGCGTCATGCTATTGCCGGAAAACGCACCACCAGAAATCAGGTGGAACAGCGTATGTTGCCGCTGAAAGATTTCATGCCGGAAGTTTACAAATGGGTCCAAAAGAGCATGAATATCGCCGTTGAACAGAAGTGGCTGCTCGATCAATAAGTTTTCAGGTTGAAAAAAAAGCATTTCAGGTGTATATTAGAGGCAAAGTCAATAACAGGAGAAAAATGATGTATTTCACCAGTACCAGAGCTGATCTGCATGTCACTGCAGCTCAGGCTATCGCTCAAGGTATTTCCAGCGAAGGAGGACTTTTCGTTCCTTCCGAATTTCCTGCCGTAAAAGCGGCGGCGCTTGAAAAACTTGTTGACATGAACTACAAAGAGCGTGCTGCAGCACTGCTTTCTGAATACCTGACAGGATTTACTGCAGAAGAAGTGGAATATTGTGTCAACGGTGCCTATACCGGGACCTTTGATAATGAACGCCCTGCCCCGCTCTATTCTCTTGACAGTGCCCGTCATATCCTTGAACTCTGGCACGGTCCCACCTGTGCCTTCAAGGATCTTGCTTTGCAGATACTGCCCTTTTTGCTGACCGTTTCGGCAAAGAAAAGTGCTCCTGATAAGACCATTGTCATTCTTGTTGCTACGTCAGGAGACACCGGTAAGGCTGCTCTTGCCGGATTTGCAGATGTCCCGGGAACCCGGATCGTGGTATTCTTCCCTCAGGACGGTGTCAGTCCCATGCAGAAGCTTCAGATGACTACTCAGCAGGGAAAAAATGTGGCAGTCTGTGCCATTGAAGGCAACTTTGACGATGCCCAGACCGGCGTCAAAAAGATTTTCGGCGATGGCGGGATGCAGAAGTTTCTGCAAGAAAAGAACATGGAGTTTTCGTCTGCAAACTCCATTAACTTCGGACGTCTTGCTCCTCAGATCATCTATTATTTCTCCGCTTACTGCGACCTTGTCAAAGAAGGGAAAATCAAACTCGGCGAAGCAGTCAATGTCTGCGTCCCCACAGGAAACTTCGGAAACATCCTTGCCGCCTATTATGCAAAACAGATGGGACTTCCTGTGAAAAAGTTCATCTGTGCTTCCAACAGGAACAATATTCTGACCGATTTCCTCCGTACCGGTGTCTATGACAGAAACCGTCCGTTCTACACCACCAGCAGTCCTTCTATGGATATTCTCATCTCCTCTAATTTGGAGCGGCTGCTCTATCACCTTTACGGCAATGATGCAAAAGCTGCTGCAGGATTGATGGCGCAGCTTTCCGGCACCGGGAAGTATGAAGTTTCCTCTGAGATCCTGGCTGAACTCAAAGAGGAGTTTTATGCAGGATTTTGCGATGAGGAGTCCACACAGCAGACCATTTCACGGCTTTTCAAAGAATCCCATTACCTGTGTGATACCCATACTGCCGTGGCTGTCAAGGTCTATGAAGACTACCGCAAGGAGACAAAGGATGAAACGCCCTGTATCATTGCATCAACGGCATCGCCCTACAAATTTGCAAGTTCCGTGTTGAGTGCAGTCGATGCAAGTGTCGTTCCTGAAGACGGTTTTGAGTTGTTGGAAAGACTTTCCGCTGTTTCCGGAACTCCAGTCCCCCTCCCCTTGAGCAGTCTCAAATCTCAGGAAGTGCGTCATAAAACATGCGTTTGCAAAGAAAAAATGGCTGATTTCATCAGGGATTTTCTTGGTTGAACACCGTCATTTGAGATATGAAAAAGATCCGGATCACCGTCATCAGAAAAGCGTGCTACACCGATTTGATGGAAAAGTACGAAAATCCCATTGAGCACCCTTGTGATCTGAACGAAGGTGATGTTTTCATCGCCGACGGCTGGAAAAAGCCGGAAGGATTGTGCGACAGTGCGTGGGAAACACTTTCTCCTTTTGTGATGGCTCTTGCCCATGGAGGGCAAAATTTCTATGACGGATGGATGAAAGATCCGGAATCCGCCATGCTCTCATGCAACGACGGGTTCCGTCCGGTCACATTTCTCGTTGAAACGATCAGGGAAAATAAACAAAATTGACATACAACCAATTAAAAGGAGAAAAAAAATGTCACTTCCTGTTTACAAAAGTGCTGAAGAGTGCCGTTATGACATCATCAGTCTCGGTGAGATCATGCTCCGGCTTGATCCCGGTGATGAAAGGATCCACACCACCCGTTCCTTCCGTGCCTGGGAGGGGGGCGGCGAGTACAATGTGGCGCGCGGTATGCGCCGCTGTTTCGGACTCCGTGCCGGTGTTGTCACCTCTTTTGTTGACAATCCCGTGGGCAGGCTGATCGAAGACTTTATCATGCAGGGTGGTGTTGACACCTCTCTGATCCGTTGGATCCCCTTTGACGGTATCGGCAAGGCCGCCCGCAACGGACTCAATTTTACAGAACGCGGCTTCGGACTCCGGGGTGCCAAAGGATGTTCCGATCGTGGACACACCGCTGTTTCCCAGCTGAAAGAAGGCGATATCGACTGGGAGTACATTTTCGGAAAACTGGGAGTCCGTCATTTCCACACCGGCGGTATTTTTGCCGCTCTTTCTGAGACGACTCCCGGAGTTGTTCTTGAAGCTCTCAAAGCTGCCAAGAAATACGGCACTGTTACCAGTTACGATTTGAATTACCGCCCTTCCCTCTGGAAAAGCATCGGCGGTCAGAAGCGTGCCTGTGAAGTCAACCGGGAAATCGCCTCTTATGTAGACGTGATGATCGGCAACGAAGAGGACTTCACCGCAGCGCTCGGCTTTGAAGTTAAAGGTACTGATGCCTCTTTGAGTGCTCTGCCTGTGGATTCCTTCAAGGCAATGATCGGTCAGGTGGTTGAGGCTTATCCCAATTTCCAGGTGGTCGCCACCACTTTGAGAAGTGTCAAGACCGCCTCCATCAACGACTGGAGCGCCATTGCCTGGTGCAATGGGGAATTTGCCAAGGCGATCCAGCGTGACGGACTTGAGATCCTCGACCGTGTGGGCGGCGGAGACAGTTTCGCTTCAGGTCTTATTTACGGACTTATGACCTACAAGGATCTTGATAAAGCCGTCAACTGCGGTGCTGCTCACGGAGCTCTTGCTATGACCACCCCGGGAGATACCTCCATGGCAACCGTTGCCGAGGTTGAAAAACTCATGGGCGGCGGAAGTGCCCGGGTCGACCGCTGAAGAGCTGATTTGAAAAACAAGGCCGCTGCGATTCTTTCAAAAGAATACAGCGGCTTTAAACTTGTCAGAAAAAAACCTCCCTGCCCCGGCAACGGGAGTGTTGAACCGGGACAGAGAGGCGGTAGGGGGCAAATATCAGTTCTTCAAATTCTCAGATTTTTCGCATATTCCGGAGATATTCTTTTTATCAGTACCGATCCGGGGCAATTCACGGGTCAGCCAGTTACTGTTCCTGGCAGTAAAAAAGGCATAGACCGGGATCCACCAGAGCAGTACCATGTTGTAAAAAGAGTAAAAAGGCGCCCAGACCGCATTAAGGACCGACACCCGCTTGGCATAGATCATTGCGGGGATAAAAGCTCCGGTTATTCCCAGTGCCGCACCGTAATAAAACGCATTGAATATTCCCGCAGGAGTAAAACGGTACAGCATATCCACGAAGATCGGCAGCGAAATGACCGGCAGGAGCGATCCCAGCACCAGAGCGATCAGATGAAAGCCGAATCCGGCACAGGCAAGAGAGAATCTCAAGTTTTTGAAATAATAGATGAAGATCAACAGATTCTCACGCACATCACTGCGAAGCCAGCGCAGCAGCATTTTACAGAAGCGCCCGTAAGTGTGGGGGATACATGTGGCAGCAACAGCATTGCCTTGAAATGTTACCTTGTACCCATGTTTCAGGATCATGGTTGCGATTGCCCGGTCCTCTCCGATATTGGCAGGGACACCGAGGAAGGTTTGGTGAAGCCATTCATCAATAAAAGGCATGATAATACTTTTGCGGTAGGCACTCAGTGCTCCGGGAGTACACATGACACAACCGATAAGGCTTTGAGCAGAGCGGATGATCTCAAAACCGAACATGAATCCCACATCCATCATCTTCGGGATCATACCGTCTGAAAGGTTTTTGATCCTTATATTACCGGCAACACCGCCTATATCGTCTTTATTGAAGGCGGAAACCATATTCCGCAGACTCTCTTTCGTAACGATGGAATCACTGTCCACCGTAACGACAATATCATGCTTCGCCATCTTGAATCCCTGATAAAGTGCGTGTTTTTTGCCGCAGTTTTTCAAAAGGTCAAGAGAAATGATCCTGCCGTCAGAACGGGATTCTGCATATCGGATCCAGTCCATGGTATCATCCCGGGAGCCGTCATTGATGGCAATGATTTGAAGTTTTTCGGCAGGAAAATCGGATTCCAGCAAGCTGAAAAGGGTTTCAGCCACATGTTTTCCTTCATTGTAGGCAGGCACGATCACTGTGCAACCGGGCAACTCTTTATCCCCCAGGGCTTTGGCTGGATGGTAAAATACGGCGCATACAGCTCCGAAAAGTATATAGAGAAGCATAAAAGCTGACACCGCAGTAAAGAAATATCCCTGCCACGGCATGATTTCAGTACCGATTGCCGGATCCCGGCTCAGGTAAAACAGTATTGTCACAGCCACAGCCAGACACCAGAGAAAGGAAGCTGTGATCCTGTCTTTCAAATTTTCTCCGCTCATGAACGATGAAACTCCTCCGCAACACAATATCTCTTCAATTTACCTCTTTGTGGATAATATAGCACCCTATTATTACGGGAAAATAGTCGCTTCTTACACTTTTTGGTTATCTGCTTTTTGTATTTTATGCCATATCTCCTTGTAAATAAATGCGATAGATTGTAAAAAATATCTTGTGGAAAATATTGTAAATATTTGCATTATGAAAAAATCAGGTGTATAGTATACCTCAT
>JAFTIE010000222.1 GCA_017457065.1 Lentisphaeria bacterium | reverse complement strand
TGGTGACCACACGTTCCTGCATTTTTATTCTCCTGTTGCGGTAAAGGTGCCGGCACCGGAAAAGAGTACCTTGTCACGGGTAACGGATTTTACCTTTAAGGTTCCCCGGCAATCAATGAGAGGGACCGCATTGAAAGCCGGCTGAAATTTGAATTCAATGTTATCAGCTGTTCCGTGGATGACCTTTTGCCAGGATTTGTTGGAACGCATGTCGTAGGCAAAGATTCCCATAACCGTTACGGGAGCTTTGACAGCTTTCAAGGTGACAGTATGGATCCCGTATGGCAAACCGCTTATGCCCTTGCGGTTTTCCATAAAGATTTTTTCCTTTTTCTGCGTGACATAAGGCACACTGGTTTCTGTTTCAAAACACTTTTTTCCATTTACTTCCGCCTGAAGGATGCCTCCTTTGGGAGTATCGACCCATGCAACTGAAAAGCCGTTTCCAGCCAAATCGATCTGGAATTTTTCACCGGGCTTCAACACTGTGACAAAACGTCCGTAGGGGAACCCTGTCAGGGATTTATAGGGAAGTACTTTGGTAATGCCTTTGAAAAGTTTTGATTCGACACCAGTGTAATAACGTTTGGGGGAAATCTTTGAGTCAAGCCCTGTGAACTTATAATCTGCAGAAAGTTCAACCACATGACGGTCGCCGAAAGAAAGACGTCCGTGACGGAAAAAGGAGTTACGGGGATTGATGTAGGAGTATGGACGGTTGCCCCACTGACCGGACTTCACTATTCCGTCAACGTATGTGACTCCACGCTTGGGATTTTTTCCTTTGGGGGCTTTGACTGTGGAAGTTGCCCAGCAGTTGAAAGCACTGTCATCGATAATAATGGCATTGGGGCGGAAAAAGCGCTGACTGCCGGCACGGTAACTTGCCATTTCGCCTTCCCAGTTGTAAGATGTCTTCATCACTCTTTCAGGAAGGTGCAGCTGGGGGAACCCGGACACTACCGGACCGGCACACTCAAAGGCCCGTTCCAACTGTTTGAACCAGATATAATGGACCGCTGCCTGAGGATGCCCGTCATTGTTGCCGATGGCATTGGGGTTGATCAATCGTGTCAGCCGGTCATTAACGATGCCAAAGTCCACAAAGGGGAACTGGTAGCGCATTGCAAGAGCCTGCATGTCAGCAGGATTGGGGGTGTAGCCGCCCTTGTTCTGGTACATACATCCCAGAAATTCCACGCCGGGATAGTTCCGCTGGATATAACGGATCATACCTTCAAAAACAGCACACTCATCAGGTGTGTCGGTTTTTTCATTGGCACCGCTGCCGAAAATCACAAGATCCGGACGGGGACCTTCAGGACGGGAGAAGAGACCGGGATAAAGCTCTTTCCAGCTCTTTCCGGAAACATGGGCATTCATGCCGGGAGCAGGCGGGATCAGAAGTTCACAATATTGCTTCAAGCCTGAGTGAGCTTCACCGACACAGGAACCGTCACATGCCATGAAGTTCATCAGGATCTTATCCCCTGTCAAGTCAAATTTTTTCATCAGTTCCACCTTCAATCTTCCGGCGTAACTGAAGTAGTGATTGGACCATGCAAAGTAAGGTTCAAGATCAGGCCTGCCGACAACTTTTGTGGAAAAGCCTGAATGGCTGTCGCTCAAAGGCTGCTTGAATTTGGGAGACTTGGGATTTTCGTCGTAGGGATAAAGGGGCGGATTGGCACTGCCGCGATCGATACTTGAACCCATCAGCAGTATATGGATGGGTTCACCTTTCCACAACTTCTGCATGGTACGGGGGATATGACGGTAATATTCAGGGATTTGACGGTAAGTGCCGATGGCACGGAAGGCTTTTGCTCCTCTCAACAGACTTGGCGCAAAAATCCAAACTTTGTCCTTCTTGGACTTATTGGTGAAACGGACTTCGATACCTACAGTATTATTATCCTTAGAGAAAGACTTTTTTCCGGGAGTGAAGTTGCCGGGGATGACAAAGTTCTCAATATTGAAGGCAACATTTTTTCTGACAGTTGCCGAGGTTGCCGCTGCAGAGGATGCCACCACCAACTCACCCCGTGCCATCCTGGCGAAGGTCCGCTGATCACGGAATTTAAAATCTTTTCCGGGGGACCAGCTTCCGTCGGCGCTTTCAATTTTCATAGCTCTGATTTCACCCACCAGAGTATTGGGGGTGGTTTGGTATCCGTAAAAATTCAAACTGACCCTGTCGCCGTAAAGAAGACCGGCTTCAGGAAGTGTGAAGAACTGATGGAAACTCTGCCCGGGATTGAGTTCCACGCCGCAGGGAACGGAAAAGGGCGGAAGATATTTGACGGGGATGTGAGAATCACGAAGCACCCGGAGCGATTTGGCAGTGTCAGCGTTCCAGAAAGGAACGTAGTCTGCAACGTAACTGGTTGCTTTTCCATAACGGTGGGGAATAAGAGAGTGGAAGTTGAAATCGGAATTTACCAGCAGGTTGCGGGTATCTGTTATTTGGGGTTCGGGAACCGCTGCTGTACGGTCTACATGAACACAGCCCGTAACAGTCACAAGTGTCAAAAGCAACGCAGCAAGAATACTTGACTTCATTATAAAATTCTCCAATGGCGCAATAATTACAAAAGTACTTTGGCATAATATAAGTCAATTCTTTTCAAAATGCAAATTGAATTTTTAAACTTTTTAAACATTACCTTAAGAGAGGCAATTTCAAAACTCCTCAAAATTGTCAAAGCGCCCTCTTCTTCGATCTGATAAAGGGAGCGTTTTTCCGCCTTCGCATAAAGCTACGGCGGGACAAGCGCCTGTTACCTTGCAGGTAGCACCCTCAAATTACCCTTTACAGCTCTTTGCGAATGACATCTTTGCCATTTTTTGAATGACTTTTGAAATTACCTCTAAGAAAAAAACTGACAGAGGAGGCTGAACGGATTGCAATTTTCCCTCTTCCAGTGTATATTATCCCACAAGTTTATTCCCTGGCTGTTTTAATGAAAGGTTTTGATTATGACAAAAGAAAAAAAACTTGCAGTAGAGAAATTTGACCGCAATATGGCAGTCAACGAAGTGAAGGAAGAAAAACTCAAATGGTTTTCCGCTGATGACAAACCTATGCGCCTTACAGGTTTTTATTTCCGTAAGCCCGGTGAAGTTTTCAGGCGGTTCCCCCTTGATGACAAATTGCCTGCTGCTGTGAACGGGCTTTCCTGGCATACTGCGGGGGGGCAGCTTTCTTTTATCAGCGATACAAAAGTAATACGTCTTAAAGTCACATTGGGGCATGAATCCCTCATGGACCACTGCACTAAAATCGGTTCCTCCGGATTTGATGTTTACATGGGCAAGCCCGGTGGTGAAAAATATTTTTGCGGTGTCACACGGGTGAAGGTCAACAACGATTCATACGAAGTGGATGTTTTCAAGGCCGAATCCGCTCAAATGCGCGAGTTCACCATTAATTTCCCTCTGTATTGCGGCGTGGACTCCTTTGAGATCGGCTTTGAGGAAACTGCTGAAATCAAGGCGCCTACTCCCTGGAAGGATGATGCTCCTGTAGTCGTCTACGGTACATCCATCACTCAGGGGGGGTGTGCCAACCGTCCCGGCATGGCTTACACTAATATCATCAGCCGCCGCTTGAACCGTCCCCTGCTCAATTTCGGATTTTCCGGCAGCGGCAGAGGTGAACCATACGTTTTTGAACAGCTGGCCAAGGTGGAAAATCCGGCTATGTTCATACTGGACTATGAAGCCAATGCCAACACCGGCATCTGGACGACATTGAGTGAAGGGATCGATATTCTCAGAGCAAAACATCCTGACACGCCCATCATGGTGGTCTCAAAGTTCCACTTCAACAGAGAATATGTTGAAACAGGCAGTTTGACTACCCGCGCACCAGGTGCTGAAAAATCCTGGAAATTTGAGCGTGCCGAAGTCAACCGCCGCCGCCGTGCCGGTGATAAGAATATCACTTTTGTTTACGGCGGATGGAAAAATGAAAAAGATTGGACGGAGTTTACCGTTGACGGCGTCCACGCCACTGATCTCGGGTTTTACATGTTCGCAAAAATGCTTACCCCGAAAATCGCAAAGGTCCTTGACAAATGACAAAAATCCCCGAAACTCTCTATTGTGTCTCTTTTGAGGATTTTTCTGCGGACGGAGCTTTGGCTGCAGAAATGCTTTCAGCCCTTGAAGTTGAATTCAGCACCTGGATCGACCGGGAAAACAACCGTGTGATCCATACGGTCTACAGCCTTGATCTTGCGGGAGCAGATGAGGCTGAGGAACAGATCCGCAGCCAGATGGCGTTCTGGAAAGAGATCGGCATTGAAGCCGACAATATCCAGCGTTCTGTACTCTCAGGTATTGACTGGAGTGAGGCATGGAAAAAGTATTTCCACCCCATTGAGATCTCTGAACGGCTGCTGATTTTGCCCAGTTGGCTTGAAAATCCCAACCGCCCCGGGCAGAAAGTTCTGACCATCGACCCCGGAATGAGCTTCGGAACAGGTCAGCACGCCACCACATTATTTTGTCTCAAGGTCATTGATAAACTGGGAGCAGAAAAGAAGAACATGAGCCTTCTGGACGCCGGATGCGGTTCAGGTATTCTTGCCATTGCCGGAAGTCTTTGCGGATTTGCTCCCATTGATGCCTTTGACTTCGATCCCGATGCGGTCATGATCACCAAAGAGAATATGGCGCTCAACAAAGTTGTCGGTTTTGAACCTGTGACTGCCGATGCGGCAGATTATCAGGGACGACCGGAAAAATATGATCTTGTCTGCGCCAATATTCTTGCGCATTTGCTCAAAAGTTTCAGAACCAATATCGTTTCCTGGGTAAAGACCGGTGGTTATCTTGCCCTGGCAGGGATCCTTGAAACTGAATTTCAATCTGTGGTCGATGCCTACACCGCTCTCGGATTTGAACTGATTGAGGCGGAAACCCTCAAAGAGTGGCGCAGCGGACTTTTCCGGAAGAAATAAATTATGGAAAAGACCAATGTCCTGCGTCTGCTGGATAATGCGGGCATCCCTTACCGGGCACTGGAATACTCCGGTGAAGACGGTAAAATAGATGCTCTTTCCATCGCAGAAAAAACCGGAATACCTCCGGAACAGTGTTTCAAAACTCTGGTGACTGAAAATCCGGCACACGATCACTTTGTCTTTGTGATGCCTGCCACCTCGGGATTGGATTTGAAAAAGGCAGCAAAGGTTTCAGGATCAAAAAGTATTGCCATGATCCTGCAGAAAACTTTGCTGCCTCTCACAGGCTACATCCATGGCGGCTGCAGCCCCATCGGTATGAAAAAACAGGTTCCCACCTTTATAGAAGAAACCGCTCAACTCTACCATACCATCGGAGTGAGCGGCGGGAGGATCGGTTTGACGGTCGTTATAGATCCTCTTGATCTTGCGTCTTTTATAAAAGCTCAGTTTGCGGATCTGGAACAATCCGCAGAGTAATAAGCTCTCAATTCAGCAAAGGTCCCCTCTTCAATGGAAGTGCGGATCTTTGCTGCCAGATTGAGGAAATAGTGCAGATTATGCAGTGTCAGAAGCCTGATCCCCAGTATTTCCCCTACATTGAAAAGGTGACGGATATAGGCTTTGGTGAAGTTCCGGCAGCAGTAGCAGCTGCATTCAGGATCCACCGGAGTGAAATCCCGTGCATATTTACCGGCCGTGACATTGATCGTCCTGCCGTTTTCTATAAATGCGGCACCATGACGTCCCAGACGGGTGGGCATGACGCAGTCGAACATATCCACACCGCGCGCAACACTTTCCACGATTTGCCGGGGAGTTCCCACGCCCATGAGATAACGGGGACGGTCCCAGGGGAGTTCCGGAGCGGCGGCGTCAACAGCTTTGAGCATTTCAGGCTCAGATTCACCTACTGAAACGCCGCCGATAGCATATCCGTCAAAGTCGAGAGCGGTGATCTCTCTTGCAGAGCGTTTCCGCAGTTCGGGGAAAGTGGAGCCCTGAACGATCCCGAAACGGAGCTGTCCGTCATTGAGGGGCTGCTCCCGTGACATGGTTTCCCATCGGGTGGTCAGTTCAAGGGATTTCAGGGCTTGCAGTTCTGTGGCAGGGTAGGGGGTACATTCGTCAAATGCCATGACGATATCGGAATCCAGTGAACGCTGGATCGCCATGGATTCTTTGGGACCAAGAAAGAAACGGCTGCCGTCGATGTGTGACGCAAACTTTACGCCGTCAGGAGTGACTTTTCGCAAAGTTGCCAGACTGAATACCTGAAAGCCGCCACTGTCGGTGAGAATAGGGCGGGGATAATTGATGAATTTGTGCAAACCGCCTGCAGCTTCAATGATTTCGCATCCGGGACGGAGAAACAGATGGTAGGTATTGCCCAGTATGATTTGAGCTCCCAACTCTTCCAGTTCCCGGGGAGAGACCGCTTTGACACTTCCTCTTGTGCCTACGGGCATGAAAATGGGGGTCTGAATATCTCCGCGCCGGGTATGGACTACCCCGCGACGGGCGTTGGAGGCGGAATCTTTTTTAAGACAGGTAAAAATACTCATAAAGGGACTTTTACTCCTGTACAAACATGCCTTTGAAAAGGTCAGAGACTTTGGAGTCTGCTCCAGCGGCTTCGGCGATTTTTGCGGCAAAAGCAAAGACGGCTCCCGGTCCCTTGCCGGTGACGACATTACCATCCCGTTCGGCAAGGGCATCTGTGTACTGCAGACCATTCAGGTAACTGTCAAAACCGGGGTACATGGTAAATTTGCCACTGGTCAGGACACCTGCTTTGGCAAGGACGATGGGGGCGGCACAGATGGCGGCGGTGATCTTGCCGTTGGTATTCATATCTTTGATCCAGCGGATCACCAGTTCGGATCCCAGAAGGTTGGTTGAACCGGGAAGACCGCCGGGAAGAATGACTCCGTCATAATCTGAAACAGAAAGGTCCGCCAGTTTGTGATGGGCGGCAATGGTCATATTATGGGAACCGGTGATCTTGATGGAGTCAAGTCCGGCAAAGGTCACTGTGATACCCAGACGGGCGAGGACATCTGCGGTACCGACTGCTTCAAGCTCTTCAAAGCCCGTGGCGAGGATCATGACAAGATTCATGGTATACACTCCTGTTATGGTTGAGTTCAATCGTAAAGGGAATTACCTTCGGCGTCAATGGCGACCACCAGAGGGAAATCTTCGACATAAAGTTTGTGGATGGCTTCAGTTCCAAGCTCAGGGAATGCGACGACTTCGCAGGATTTTATCTTCCTTGCAATAAGGGCTCCGGCGCCTCCTGTGGCACCGAAATAAACGGCTCCGTGTGCTTTCATGGCGTCAACGACAGCGGAAGAACGTCCGCCTTTGCCGATCATGCCGGTGAGACCGCAGCGTGCAATGAGTATGGGGGAATAAGCATCCATACGTCCGCTTGTGGTGGGACCGGCGCTGCCGATGGGACGCCCCGGAGGGGCAGGGCAGGGACCTACAAAGTAGATGATCTGATCTTTGAGATCCACGGGCAATTCTGCACCGGACTCCAGCAAGGCAACGAGTTTCTTGTGCGCAGCGTCTCTGCCGGTCCAAATGGTTCCTGTGAGACGGACTTCGTCACCGGCACGGAGTTCACGGGCGTCGGCAACAGTAAAGGGTGTTTGCAATTTTTTGATCATAATACCACCTCCCCATGACGGGCAGCGTGACAGTTGAGATTTACTGCTACGGGCAGTGAGGCGATGTGGCAGGGGAAATACTCCACATGAACAGCAAGGGCAGTGATGTCGCCGCCGAGTCCCTGGGAGCCCACTCCTGTCGCATTGATCTTTTCAAGGAGCTCAGCTTCAAGTGCGGCGTACCGGGGATCAGGATTGGGTTCCCCGACCTTGCGCAGCAAAGCTTTTTTGGCGATTTGTGCACACTTTTCAAAGGTCCCGCCGACTCCTACGCCGACGATGACGGGAGGACAGGGATTGCCCCCCGCATTTTTAACGCTTTCGACCACAAATCTGACAACAGCATCTCTGCCGTCGGAGGGCTTCATCATCTTGAGAGCACTCATGTTTTCGGAGCCGCCCCCTTTAGGCGCCAGCACGATCTTGATACTGTCACCTGGCACGGGAGTAAAATGGATCACCGCCGGAGTATTGTCTTTGGTGTTTTTGCGTTCAAAGAGAGGCTCTTCCACAATGGATTTACGCAGATAATATTTTGCATATCCATCTCTGACACCGGCGTTGATGGCGGCGGCAAGCCCCTCTCCATCCACCTGAACATTTTCGCCGTATTCAACAAAAAAGACGGCAAAACCGGTATCCTGACAGAGAGGCATATTTTCTGTGACAGCGATTTCTGCGTTCTCAAGGTACTGGGCGAAAAAGCTTTTGGCAAGAGCTTGGGTCTCTTTTTCCGCATTGCTGCGGAGCGCTTCAAGAACGTCAGAAGGCAGTTTGACAGCAGCTTTGCCGCAAAGGGCACTGACTGCTTCTACGACCTTTTGGAAGGGAACGATTCTTTTCATCAAAGGAACTCCGTATATTTACAAATTGACATAATGTTTTCTGATTTCCGGGGAGCGTTCTGCAATATTGGCGAGACGGTCGGCGATCTTGACGATCTCTCCAAGAACTTCAATATAGATAACGCCGCAGGCAGCGGTGCAGGAACCGTTTCTCAGGCGTTCGATGTGTTCTGCTTCCAACTGGTCAGCCAGGGCGTGGATCCTGTGCAGACGCTGTTCCAGTATCACATCTGAAAATTGCTCATGACCGGCAAGACCGGAAACGACCTGCTGAGAGATTTCTGCAACATTGTTCCACAGTTTCTGCAGATCGTTCCGGGCAGTATCTGAAAGTTTCTTTTCCTGCTTCACCATGCGGTCATTGAGCTGAAGTATGATTTCACAATGGTCAGCAATACGTTCAGCATCATTGGTACAGTGCATCAGCAGCGGGATCATTTCAGACTGGGGTTCCACAAGACGGCGGCGGGTCAGCTGGACGAGATATGAAGTCACATCAGACTGCATTTTATCGATATTACTTTCTGCTTCAACAAGTTCTTCATATTTCTTTTCATCGGTGTCACCGGTAAGAAAATGGTTGAGAACAGCTTTGTTGACCATATCCCAAGCTCCAGTGACCATCTCTTCAAGTGCACGGGAGGTCAGCTTCAAAGCGACCGAAGGCGTATTCAAAAGAGCGGGTTCCAGAAGCTGGTTTTGGACTTTGTCGCGGATGGGGATGATCCAGCTGCAGAGCATGGCAAACTGCTTGACAAAGGGCAGCAGCAGCAGGGAGACTGCAATATTGAAAATAGTGTGGAACATGGCGATGTGGCGTTCCAGATTCTGAGGGACTTCTGCAAAGGCATTGCCGGGGGTGAATGAGTTGACAAGGTAAAGGAAAGAAGGATAACCTTTATAGGGGATGTAACAGACAACTGTAACGATCAATGCTCCAAACACATTGAAAAGCGTATGGGCAAGCGCCGCCTGTTTTGCCACCCGGTTGGCACTGAGAGCTCCGAGCTGAGCGGTGACGGTGGTTCCGATGTTGGAGCCGATCAGCAGAGGCACTGCCGTGTAGAAGTTGACCAGCTGCCCCGCTGCCAGTGCCAGGACGATACCGGTGAAGGCGGAACTTGACTGCAGGATCATAGTCATGACGAGACCGATAATGGCGGCACCGATAACAGACCCGAGGGGCATGACGGCACTGCCGCTGACAGGTGAGCAGTCAAAAATATTGAAGAACATTCTGAAAGAAGCCATTTCTCCCAGAAGTTTCAATTCACTGCTCATCATCTGCATACCGAAGAAAAGCATACCAAAGCCGAGAAAAACTGTTCCCCAGGCGTTGACCATGCGTTTTTTACTGAGAGTCAAAAAGAATCCGACTGCAATACTGGGCAAAGCCAGCCCGGAAAGGTTGAAGGAGATGATCTGAGCTGTGACAGTTGTACCGATGTTGGCACCGAAAATGATCCCCATTGACTGAACGAGGGTGAGAAGACCGGCATTGATAAAGCCTATGACCATGACGGTGGTTGCTGAACTGGATTGAACGATAGCGGTCACCAGAGTTCCAGCAAGGAGTGCTGTTACACGGTTGCTGGTGAAATAAGAAAGCACTTTTCGCATATTTTCCCCGGCAGCAAGCCGGATACCGTCACTCATCATGCACATGCCCAGCAGGAAAAATGCAAGTCCCCCCACCACACAAAGAATGACCGAAAACATGTCAATAGCGTGAAGCTGGACATTGAGGTCTGTAAATTGGATCTTTTTGACAGGATCATCAGCTGAGATGAGAATATTGTAAGCACCTGTTTTTTTTCCAAGCCGGATATAGGTGGAGGCAATACCGTTTTTGTCGGTAATGACCTCAGGTTTCATGATTTGAGCCGTATTTTCCACGCCTTCGACTGAGTTTCCGAATTTGAACCTGACCGGGACTCCCGGGACCCCTTTGCCGTTGGCTGTGATCTTGACAGTGAGAGGCTCATCGGAGGTACTGCTTGTAAAGTATTCTTTTCCGGCACCCGAAATTTCAATACCGGTATAGATTTTTGCAGTGATCATCTTTTTTTCGTCCCCTTGAGGAACGATTTCGATGATCTGTTCGCCGGTATGAGGTGGCAGCTCAAGGAGAGCTTCAGCTACTCCCACTTCGTCAGCAACGATCGTGACGGGTTTGATTTTTACAGAGGACCCCGCCGGACTTCTCAGAAGGAGTTTTACTCCCGGAACCGGCAGCGCAGAAGATTTTCCAAAAAGATTCTTCGGTCCCATCCCATTGACTTGGAGCCGGAGAGGCGTTTCCATCTTGCTGTTGGAAGCCAGACATTGGTTGTTTCCCCCGGTGATCTTGACTTCAGCAAGTTTGTCTGCGGTGTTTTTTCCGCACCCGGAAATCAGCAGCAATGAGAAAAATAAAAGAAAAAAAAGATGACGCATAAAACAAACCTCGCTGTCATTAAGTTTCCCCTCTGAGCCTTTCTCAAAGGGGGAGTCAAGTTATCCAAAGGATCAACAGTTCTCCACGCGCATAATATAGCACGCGAGAGGCTGTTTTTCAATGTTCCTTCAGATAATTGAGGGCGGCGGCGATACCGGCGTAGGCACCGATACTGCGCTTGAGTTCGCTGGGGACGATCTGGCAGGCTTTGCGGGGCTCCTCCCAGCAGAAACGGGGCAGATATTTCAGAATGGGATCCATGAAAAGGTCTCCGATCGCCCATGCCATTGTGCCGAGGATCAATTTTTCCGGATTGAAAGCGTTGATGAAGAGTCCGAATGCCTGAGCGTTGCGCAGAGCCATTTCATCCCACAGAGCAAGAGCATAAGCATCATTGGCACGGACAGCTTTTTCCAGAGCGATCATGTCGATCTTTTCAACTTCACCGTTGACGATCTGCATGATCATGCTGTCGGGCTTGTCTTTCAGCTCTTCCTGCATTCTCAGGGCAAGGGCTCTGCCGCCGCAGTAGGCTTCGTAACAGCCCTTCTGACCGCATCCGCACTGCCTTCCGTCGAGCTGGACGCAGATATGCCCCAGTTCCCCGGCGCTGAGTGCCGCACCGCCGCGGACCAGCTGGTTGGCACAGACGATACCGCCGCCGATACCGGTGCTCATTGTCAGGTAGATAAAATCTTTGCAGTTGCGTCCGGCGCCGAAGAACCATTCAGCCAAAGCGCCGCAGTTGGCATCGTTTTCAAAACATCCGGGGATATTGAGCTCTCCTTTGAGGTAGTCCAGAACGGGAACGTTACGCCATTTGGGGTTGTTGGGGGGAGCGGTCATGATCCCCCGGAGGGCGTCAGCCGGGAAAGGGGCTGATATGCCGAAAGCCGGACAATCGGAAACCTTGACTCCGGCTTCAGCACAAAGTCTCTTGGCTTCTGATGCCATAAGGGGAAGAATATCATTGGGGTCAGTGTTGACATTGTCGATTTTTGCCATTCCGAGGATCTTTCCGGACTCATCACCCACGCCGATCCCGATTTTAGTTCCGCCGATATCAAAGCCGATCACAGTAGCCATAATTAAAAATCTCCATTTTTTTTGCATTTTGCACTTGCAGAATATAATACCGCAACTATATTTTATAAAGGTCAAATTTGACTTTTTTTCGTTTTTTTTGCAAAAATTTTACTTTTTGTTCAGAAGTTGACCTTTGAACTCAATATGGAAAGTGGATGAATATGAATTTTATCGTACCGATGGCGGCGGCAACTCCGGGAGTGTATTATGCGTTTCAACACAGTGACAGTGTCGGAAAAGCGATCGTTCTGCTTCTCCTGATCAGCTCCAGCATCACATGGACTGTTATGGTCGATAAGGGACTGGTGCTCCGGCGGGCGAAATTGCTTTCACGCCGTTTTCTTTACAAATTCCGTGCCCATCAGGGGAGCATCGCCTCAGGAAGCTTGAACCGGGAGCGCCCGGAAGGTCCCATCGGGGAGCTTTATGCCGCCGGTGTCGATAAGCTCAATGAGTTTTATGAACAGCTTTCACCCGTAAGAGATCCATGGCGCAGGGAGGTCGGAAAACTGTCAGAAGCTCAGCTCAGTGCCATTGAAGCCGTCCTGGAACGGGAGGTCTCCCATCAGATCGAACAGCTTGAAACCCGTATCGGCATGTTGGGCACTATGGTCAGTCTGAGTCCGTTTCTCGGTCTTTTCGGAACTGTCTGGGGCGTGATGATCGCCTTTTGCGGAATCGCCGTTGCGGGGAAGCCCGACTTTTTTGCTCTGGCTCCCGGTGTGGCTGGAGCTTTGTTGACCACCGTGGCAGGACTTGTCGTGGCGATTCCATCTCTTGTCGGATACAATATGCTCAATGGATCGATCCGCCATCTGACCAATATGATGGATAACTTTACAGAGGAGTTTATGGTCAGACTCAAGCTTGAGCAGCTCGAACTGGAAGACAGTGCAAACGACAGCAGCAACTTTGGAGACAGATAAGAGATGCGCCGCCGCCGAGAAAGAGCCCGCAGCAGAGAATCTATTGATGAGATCAATGTGACGCCGCTCCTTGATTTGACTTTTTTGCTGCTTATTGCATTTATGATCACCATGCCGCTTATGGAATACGGTACTCAGGTTTCTCCGCCTGAAATGAACAGCAGTGAACTGCCTGACAACAATTTTAAAAGTGTTTCCCTGACCGGCAGAGGGACGATCCTGATAGACAATGAACCTGTGACTGATGCGGAACTGATCGAAAAACTCAAAAACCTGAAGAGTGCCAATCCCAAGATGCAGCTGCTGTTGCGTGCTGACGGCAGCTGTTCCTACAAGGATGTGATCGGACTTATGGCAAAGATCCGCAACGGCGGTTTCAAAGATATCACTCTTGTGACCCAGGGGGAAAGTTCTAAATGACTCCTCCCCGGAACAAATCTCTTTCTGCATACTCCTCCCGGCGTCGTGCAGTGATGTTTGTGCTGGTGGCGCTGATTCATGCCGGGTTGATCGTCGGACCTCTGTGGATGTTTGATCTCTTTGAAAAGCGCAAGGTGAGGGAAAATATGTTCCGGGTGAAGATCGGAGCTTCTGAACTTTCAAAGGGACCTGTAACGGGGATGCCGGAGAGGATACCTCCCCGGCATCTGCCGATTCCTTCTGAGCCGGTCATCCCGGTGCCCCCCCGCCCCCGGATCCCCGCAGAGCCCCGGGTGGAACTTGTCAAGCCGAAAACCAAAACGAAAACGAAAACCAGCCCCCGGCTGAAAAAGAAAATCAAACCGAAACCGAAAGTCAAGCCCCGTCGGGAGCCGGAGGTCCCGATGAGGAAAAAGGTTGTCAAGCCCCGTCCTGAACCCCGGATCCCGGCAAAGAAAAGGGTTGTCAAGCCTCTCCGGAAAAAGCAAGATCCGGTTCAGAGAAAGCCTGTAAAACCGAAGCGGGATCCTATGGATGATGTCTATCGTGACCCGAATCCGCCGAATCTCAATCCCAAAGTGCCTGTGGGCAGCAGAAACCGGGCGCAGCAGTACGCTCCGAAAGCAGATCACAAGACTCCGGGAGGCGGAAGAAGAGTCGATGAGGCAGTGTGGGCAAAATACAGTCAGAATGTGGAACGTTATATTTATTCCCGCTGGACTGAACCGCCCCGCTCACTCCTTGGAGATGAATTGCCGGAAACGGTGGTCCAGATCACCATTGAAGCAGACGGTAAAGTCAGTGCCGCTCAGATCGTCCGTTCCAGCGGCAACCGTCCCATGGAGACTTCCGTGCAGGCGCTTCTTGCCGGGCTTGATCTGTTACCCCGACCGCCCGAAGGACGCATAACGTTCCGGATCACGCTGAAAACAAGGTGATTTTTACGGTTTTTTGTTGAATTGATGTGCGTGGGAGTGTATATTATAAAGGTGTTCCTGTCGGACACTGTAGTAAAATGGAAAATACTGTATCATGAATCTGATTTTTTTAGGTGATGTCGTCGGTAAAGGCGGCAGACGTGCCGTCACTGAATTGCTGCCGTCATTGAAACGGGAGTTTAATGCCCAGTTTGCCATCGTTAACGGTGAAAATTCCGCAGCCGGAGCCGGATTGAGTGCATCCTGTGTCAGAGAACTTCTGACTGTTTCCGAAGTTGTTACTGGCGGAGATCATACATGGGATCAAAAAGAGTTTCCCAAAGAGATCGTTACTCTTGACCGCATGGTCAGACCTGCCAATTTTTCAACCCGTCACCCCGGTTCCGGCATGGGGATCTTTCAGCATCCCGGCAGCGGCGAAGTCGCTGTGATCTCTCTGGTCGGCAAAGTTTTTATGAAGGATTCAGCTTATTGTCCCTTTGAAACCGTGGAAAAACTACTGGGGCAGATCCCTTCGAGGGTCAAAACGATCGTTGTTGATTTTCATGCTGAAGCTACCAGTGAAAAACTTGCCATGGGACATTTTCTTGACGGTAAAGTGACCGCTGTTTTCGGGACCCATACCCATGTTCAGACTGCAGACGCCAGAGTTCTGCCCTCCGGGACGGCTTATATTACCGATGCCGGTATGTGCGGCGCTGATGCCAGCATTTTGGGAAGAGAGATCCCGGCTGTTCTGGAAAAATTTACCATCGGTCTTCCCAATCGTCTCCCTGTTGTGGAAAAGGGATTGTTCCGGGTCGATGGTGCTGCAGTATCTTATGAGCACCTTACCGGGAAAGCGTTAAAAATAACCCCCTTTTCCCGTTTGATCGAAATTTGAACTTCCAAGGAGTTTTTTATGAGTGAATTCCAATTCAATACACCTGAAGAGCTGATCGCCGATATCAAGGCGGGCAAACTGGTGATCATCGCAGATGATGAAAACAGAGAAAATGAAGGCGACCTGGTCGGTGCCGCTGAGCTGATCACCCCCGCCCAGATCGCTTTTATGGCAACGCAGGGGTGCGGCTTGATCTGCTGCCCCATCACAGCAGAACGTGCTGCCAAACTTAATCTGGTGACTCCCGCCAACCTGGGGGACCGTTTCGGGACCGCATTTACCCAGAGTGTTGATGCAAGAGACGGGGTGACGACCGGTATCAGTGCCTTTGACCGCCATGCGGCGGTTCAGGCATTGGTCAACGATGACAGTACTCCGGATTCTTTTGTATCTCCCGGACACTCCTTTCCTCTGATCGCCCGTCCCGGCGGTGTACTCCGCCGGGCCGGACACACAGAAGCTGCTGTGGATCTTCCCCGTCTTGCCGGACTCAAAGCCGCCGGTGTTATCTGTGAGATCATGAATCCAGACGGGACCATGGCACGTATGCCTCAGCTGGATGAGTTCCGCAAAAAACACGGTCTCAAATGGGGAACCGTTGCGGATCTTATCTCTTATCGCCGTCATCATGAACAGCTGATCATCCGGGGCGAAAGTGCACGTCTTCCCACGCCCTACGGTGAATTTACCATTACCGCATACCGAACCAAAGTTGATTCCGAGGAACACCTTGCCCTGGTTTACGGAGATGTGAAAGACAAAGAAAAGGTCCTCGTCAGAGTCCACAGTGAATGTCTCACTGGCGATGTATTCGGTTCCTGCCGTTGTGACTGCGGCGACCAGCTCCATGCCGCCATGCGTCAGATCGCTGAGTCCGGCGCCGGTATACTGGTTTACCTGCGTCAGGAGGGCAGGGGGATCGGTATTTTCAACAAGGTCCATGCCTACAAGCTTCAGGATGAAGGATGCGATACCATCGAAGCCAATGAGAAACTGGGGTTCCCTGCGGATTTGCGGGAGTATGGCATCGGTGTGCAGATACTTCTTGATCAGGGGGTGAAAAGCATCCGTCTTCTCACCAATAATCCCTGCAAGCTGGTGGGAATATCGGGATATGGTCTTGAGATCGTTGAAAGGGTTCCTATCGTTATTGAACCCGGAACCGAAAATGCTTACTATCTTAAAACCAAAAAAGAACGTATGGGGCACATGCTCTGATGAACAGCGGAAATCTGGCGGTATACAAGGGCAAAGCGGCACTTATCACAGCTGTTGCTAAAGATAAGATCGAGATCCGGACTCAGGAGGGCAAAACGCTTTCGGTGAGGATGAAAGATTTGGAACTGCTGCATACCGGGCAGATCTCCTCTTTGAATTTTCAGCCCCCTTCTCAGCCGGAGTGGCAGGAACTGGCGGAACTTGCTGATGAAAACGGTTTTTCCTTTTCGGAATTTACCGAACTTGCCTATGGTGAAAATACACCCGCAGCGGCATGGTTTGCCTGGAATGCTCTCAAAGAAGGACTTTATTTCACAGGTTCTCCGGCAGAAGGAGTCAAACTGCAATCCCCTGAGAAACGGGAAGAGCTTCTCAAAAAACAAAATGAAAAAGAAGCCAAAAAGAAGCAGCGTGAAGAACTGATCCTGAGAATCAGGGAAAACGCTTTGCAAAGTGAAGACTTTAAGTTTCTCCGGGAAATAGAAGCTGTCGGCAACGGCGAAAGCGAAAACAGTTCCCTTATGCGTGATCTCGGTGTTGAATCCGCTCCGGCAAAAGCTCATGCTCTGCTCTGTCGTCTGGGCGTCTGGGATGATTTGTACGACCCCTGGCCGCCCCGTCTCGGAGTGGATATTACCATGCCTTCTGCTCAGCTTGGGGAAATCGACTCTCTTGAAGAAAGAGAGGATCTGACGGGACATACCAGTTATGCCATTGATGATGCGTCAAGCAATGACCCTGACGATGCCATCGCATTTGCTGACGGTGTGCTTTATGTCCATGTGGCAGATCCTGCGGCTGTTGTTACGCCCGGATCTGAAGCCGATGAAGAAGCTTCATGGCGCGGAGAAAGCAGTTACCTCCCTGAGATCCAGGTCCATATGCTCCCTGAGAACTCTATTGAAAAATTCGGTCTCGGACTTACTGATAAAACCCCTGCCATGACTTTTGCGGTCAGGATCGACGATGATGGATACGCACATCTTGAAAAGATGGCGTTGACCTTTATCCATGCTGAGCGCCATTCTTATGAAAGCGCTTCAGAAAAGTTGATGGGAACTCCGGAATTTACCGCCATGCGCGAGGCTTTGGAGCGGTTCCGGCAGCGGCGTATGGCTGATGGAGCTCTTTTTATAAAGCTCCCCGAAGTGAAAACCATACTCCGGGATGGGGAAATTACCATTACGCCATGCCCTGTTACTCCGGAGCGGGAAGTCGTTGCCAACGCCATGCTTTGTGCCGGTGCCGCTGTGGCAGAGTTTATGGATAAAGAAGGGATCCCATTTCCCTTTGTGACTCAGGCTCCTCCTGATATTGATCCGGATACTCTGGGCAACTCCCTGGCAGATATGTTTCAGCTCCGCCGCAACTGCGCTGCAGGCGTTACCGGTATCGTTGGAGGAAAGCACTCCGGATTGGGGCTTCAGCCTTATTCCCGTGTGACAAGCCCTCTGAGGCGTTACGCTGATCTTCTGGCACACCAGCAGATCCGGCGTTATATAAAACAGGAACCGCTTCTGGATCTGGAATATATTGAAAAACGCCTTGCCAGGGCTGATGAAGCGGGTAATGCCCGGCATAAACTTGAGAAATATGCCAATGAATATTTTCTTCTTCATTATCTCAAGCGCCATCCTGACTGGCAGGGCAGGGGTACCGTTGTGGAAAAACAGGGCGAAAGGCTTACTGTTCTGATCCCTGAGTTTGCTTATTGCTGCAAATGCCGTTTCAATGGTGGACTCAGAGAAGGGGATGAGGTTGAACTGCATTACAACGCCGCCGACCCCGTTGAGATGAAAATCCATCTGCAGGTGGCAAAAATTCAGGAAAGCGGATCCATTTCAGGATTATAAGGATAAGGCAGAGAGCCCAGAGGATCTGCTGATTCCATTCCCGTAAAGGTTTGGGAAAGAGTCAGTAT
>JAFTIE010000221.1 GCA_017457065.1 Lentisphaeria bacterium | reverse complement strand
TCGATCAGCGTGAACGCTGATCGAATGAAGCACGGCTCCGCCGTATGAAGCATTTTCCTGCGGAAAATATGAAGCGCCCCGTTGGGGCATGAAGCGCTTGCTTCGCAAGCATAATAAGGCATTTTCTTGTTCTCTTTTTTCAGGTAATACAACGGCAAAACACCTGTTTGACAAGTTTTACTCACCAGCAGTTCGATCAAGGTAAAATGTTTTTTCTGTAATTTCATGACCTTTTGCTCCTTTTGGTTAAATTTGCATTCCGGCGGGTAACCCCAGATTGCGGTCACGGTTGCCGGAATTGTTGCATATTTCAAGCTCTATTGTATGTTCTCCCTGTGAAAGTTCAACCTCCCATGCGTAAGGGGGGGCTATGCGGATCCCCTGATCTTCGCCGTCGATGAAGAGACACGCGGAGTCATTGATCGCTGCAAAACGGATGGTGTATTTCTCTTTTTGAACAACTTCTGCTTTTGCTGTGCAGCGTGCCGGACCTGAGTATGTTCCGTAACCGAATCCGCGAAAATCTGCTTTGTCCTTGAAGGTATATTCTCCGGGAGCTGCCGTCAGGATGGGATAATTTTCTCCGCCCGGGGGGACTCTGGCACTGAAAACTCCCCGCAGATAAGGGGGAGTGCCAAAGAGGGGAGTTCCTGTAAAGGTGATCTTGTTCAGCAGAGGGGAACGACCTGTGTTGAGGTGTCCGGTAATATCACACTCCAGATCGCGGCAATCCCGGAATCGTGTTTTGGCAAAACCGGTGACAGGGACTCCATTAACAGAAAAAGCCCCTTTTTTCAGCATATTTTCCTCAACAGTCAGAAAAACTCTGAAGCCGGAGGAGACCAGAAAATTTGAGTGGAACTCCTTTGCTTCTGCAAGGGGATGTTCTTCCTGCCTCGCCAGGCTGAAAAGTTCGATCATACCGCCGCGATAATTCCAGAAGGTCAGAGGAACTGAATTGAGCTTTTCAAAGCGGAGTGTCCAAATTTCCGGAAGGGGGAGGATCTGAGCGGGGGAGCAAGTTGCAAGTTCCCTTGCCAGTTTTGACTCTCCCGGTTCAAGAAGAAGTTTTTTACCCTCAAAGGAGCCTTCAAAGGGAAGGTCGGAACGGTTGAAAATAAAGGTGTCGGTACCATCGGCTGTTTCAAACTGACGGATGAGTACAGCTTCACTGCCTTCACCTTTGAGTTCCGGACCGGGAATGGAGGAAACAATGTCGCCGGTATAATATCGTTCAGCAAAATTCCACACGGGAACGCCGGGGAGATCGACGATTTGAGGGATACACCCTGTGACGATGAGGCGACCTCCTGCTTCAACGTAGCGTTCCAGAAATTCTGCTGTTGAGCGGACGATCCTGTCATTGTTGGCAACGATGAAAAAGGGGCGCAGCCGGGCGTAATCCTCAGGGGACTGTTCCGCAAGGGTCATGCTGTCGATGGGTTCAAAATCCCGCTGGTGTGAAAGAAGTTCCTCTGCCGTTTGATGAAAGAGTTCATCAGGAACAGGGGCATCTTGAGCCAGACACTTCAGTGTGACATCGGGATAAAGGAATCCTGTGGTGCAGACATGCGGTGCAGAGAGGAGTTTGCAGCGTTTTTTCAGATAACTTATAAACTCTTTCATGTGCTGCCACTGACTGTGCTGGTAAAAGAGGGACGGGGGCGTTTCATCAAAACTTTCCCCTTCAATGGTGTAGTTGAGACCGTGGATGTTGAAATAGGTGATCCCCATAACAAGGTGATAATCAGCCATAAATTTAAGATCACGCAGACTGATACTGTCACCGCCCACGGCGAAAGCGTCGGCACCGGCGGGTTTTCCGGCAAAACGGGCGGCGGCGGCTACGGTTTTCAGCCCCAGATGGTGTGCCATACTGCCCATTCTGCCCACACCGCCTCCCAGAGGATCACCACAAGGGATGTCCAGATATTGAAGACAACGCAGTTCATTGGGCCACCTGGTGTTGGAACAGGAGAGATATTCAGAACGGCTCAGGTGTCCGACGCTGAGGAGTCCGTTGGTATTGAGATATTTCTTCAGATGTCCCAGATAGTTCTGACAGAGAAGTCTGTGGAGCGTGGTACGGTAGTCGTTGCGGATCCTGGCGCTTTCAGATGTCAGATCAAGGAAAATATGAGGCAGAAGAGGGGGAAGATCGTAGTTATGGTCTTTGCGGAACTCCTCCGGAAAACGACGTGTCCAGGGGAAACAGCCTTCGGGAGCAGGTTCATCAAGAAATGAGGAGAGACACTCTTTTTTCAAGTTTTCCGCTCCCCAGATACGCTTGTATTCTTCATGAGTGTATTCAACCAGACGGTCAACGGTTTCGCTGTTCAGAAGGTCGGTGTTGTGGCGCAGGGCATCTCTGAGGATCTCCACCACCACGATCCTGCAATCCACGGCAGGGGTGTACTCAATGGCCATACGGGTGATGTCCATGGAACGGCGCCGGTGAGGCAGGGGCAGCTGACCGTAAGGCGAATAAGCCGAAAGATCGGTACGGGGGGGAGTCCACTTGCTTCTCAAAGTACCGCAGTATTCAGAAATGTCTGTGATCTCCCCTTGAGAACTGACTGCAAAGGCTTTGAGAAAAGCGCCTGATCCTGAAAAAAACTCCCGGAGCTTTTCCCCTCTGGGTGCATCAAATACCAGAAAATTCAACCGCTGGGCAGCAAGTTCGGGGTAGTTGTTGACAATGCGGTTGCCGGCGGTTCCCGAGGGGAAATTGTCTTCGTCCCAGATGGAAAATCTGACATTGTGCTTTTTAAGGACCTCTGTTACTGTCTGAAGTGCTTCAAACCACTGTTTGGAAAGGTATGGTGTCTTCATTCCGGCGCGGGCGTGAAGATAGATTTCTTCATAACCTGTATCGCAAAGCATTTCAGCTTGTTCTTCAAGTTCCTCTTTGCGGAGATCAGTATTGAGAAAATACTGAGCGGCAATATGTTTCATTTTTCAGTTCCTGATTGACAAATGGTGTGCATCTGTGAACTAATATAGTGTTTTGTAAAAAGATTTTCAATGACTTAAATTTTAATGTAATATCTTATTTTATCAAATTGTAAGTTGCATTTTTTGTCTGGAGAGAGTATATTTTCAGAGAACAGAGGTAATTTCAAAAGTCATTCAAAAAATGGCTTTCGATGTCATTCGCAAAGAGCTGCAAAGGGTAGTTTGATCCGGCGTCGCCAAGGCTATGCCGTGACAAGGGCTGCTACCTGCAAGGTAACAGTCGCTTGTCCCGCCGTAGCTTTATGCGAAGGCGGAAAAACGCTCCCTTTATCAGATCGAAGAAGAGGGCGCTTTGACAATTTTGAGGAGTTTTGAAATTGCCTCAACAAAGTCAAGAATGGAAAAACTATGCGTGTTAATCAAAATTATTTCAAAACGGATGAGCATATTTTTCGCGGAGATCCCGGATTTCATCTGTGCGCATCTGTCATGGAACCTCAGGATGTAACAGTTCCCCACAGCCACGAGTTTACCGAGTGTATCTTCATCACCCGGGGTATGGGGAAACACCAGTGCGGGAAACATCCTGAGCAAAATATCCAACGGGGGGATATTCTCATTATTCCTCCCGGGGGGATCCACAGTTATACAGAGGTCAGTGACGATCTTTTTCTTGTCAACTTTCTGTTTGACACGGCACATCTTCCTCCTGTGCTCCTTGAACTTTACACACATCCCGGTTATCAGGAGCTTTTTCTGAGAGATATTGCGTACTACAGCGACTGCGATTTCCCCATGTTCCATCCTGCAGATGAAGTTTTTGAAGAGTTGGAGCTGTTTGCGAACCAGCTGGTGCGTTTCAGTAAAACCCCCGGCAATCACTGCCGCAAACTGGGAATATTCATGGTGCTGCTGAGTCTTGTCGCAGATGCCCGGAAGGCAGGAAACTGCCTTGAATCCCAGACGGTTCTGGATATCCCCAAGTTGACGGCGTTTCTGCAAAATAACTTTCAGCGTCAGATCTACCTTGAGGAGCTTTCACAACTTGCCGCCATGTCTGACGCCACCTTGATGCGCCATTTCCGTGCCGCTCTGGGAATGACGCCGATGGTCTATTTGCGCACTTTGCGTCTCAAACATTCAGCAGAACTGCTTTTGAACTCCCGCATTTCCATCAAGGAGGTGGTACTCAGTTCCGGATTTCTGACGGAAAGCTATTTTTTCAGAGCTTTCAAGGCTTACTACGGCATGACACCTGAGGAGTTCCGGAACCGGGGAAGTCATCCGCAAAAAAATGACGGCAGAATTTGATTCCCGCTTTATGGTTAGGGGCTGTTGCAAAACCTCAAGAAAGGTAAGCAATACCCTTTTTTATTGTGTAAGCAGAAAAAGAATGGTATGCTCAACTCCCCAAGGTGAATGGCTATACTCTTTTTTACTTTGCTCAAACATTTTGGTTGAGGAGAATACTTGAGGCGGATTTTATTTCATTGCGCCCGGGGAGTT
>JAFTIE010000026.1 GCA_017457065.1 Lentisphaeria bacterium | reverse complement strand
ATTTGCAATTAAATTATTCTCTTTTATCGTTACTCGAAACGCAAACGTTCTACCCGTTTTGTTTTTCACATCAACACTGCAAGTAATGTATCATCTGTAATCCAACTTGTCAAGCGGAAATACAAAAAGAGAATAATTTACAGACTAACCTATTGTCTATAAAAAACATACATAGAATGTCACCAATTACCGTTTGCCGGAAGGAAGCTGTACAAGAAAAACCGGCTGCCAGATGCCGCCTGCCCCCCGGTTGTCTTCTACCCGCACTGTAAGGACCTGATGGGGTCTGTTCCAGTCAATAAAACCGGTGATGGGAACGATGAAGGCGTTCCGCCAGTCGTCGTCGTTTTTGAATTCCCGGATGAAGACCAGACGGCCGTTGAGAAAAATCTGAGCAGCTTCATCCACAGCTCCGAAAAAGAGACCGATGTTTTTCCCTTTCCATTTTTCAGGGATCCGTATGCTTTGAGCATACCAGCCGAAGCCGTCGTAATCTTTGAGGGATTTTTTCATTTTTTCAGGGACATCGGCCCGTGTCTGATTTTCCCAGTGACAGTCAACATAGATCGGAGACCAGCTGCTTTTGTATTTATACCAGGGCCAGCCTGCCCAGTTGGCTTTCAAACCTTCGTTCCGGGGATCAGGGGCAAAGTACCAGCGGTTTGTGATCATTTTCACCACCGATATGTCTTTGAATTTCGCCGCTTTGGCAATCCCTGTCAAATCGCCGTATTTTATTTCGATCGTCCCCTGGCGCAGCAGATTGCTGTTCAGATTTTCACGATGGGCGACCCTGAATTTCAACAGTTCCCGTGCAACGGCCATCTTTTTGTCTTTGGGGGCGCAAAGGGCTTTGTAAGTCATAAAAAAGTGCTTGTGACAAAGCTGCAGCCATTCGATCTGCTTCTTTTCCACAGCTGTCCGGACTTTGCTCATTGCCCGGTCCAGGATCCGGCCGGTGGTGATGAAGTCCGCCTCTTTGTAATAGTGCCCCAACCGCCACATCAGTCCCCGGCGGCTGTCTCCGTAACGGCCTGTTCTTGCCAGTTCCGCCCGGTCGGGCATGAACCGTTTTTCCCAGATATTCTGCCGCCAGTAGGTGTAATATTCTCTGACTTCCTGTTTTGCATTTCCGAAACCTTCGCAGTAATGCTCCAGAAGCTCTTCAAATGAAGCACCGGGGTAACTGTGGGCACGGGCAAGGATATATTCAGCAAGGCCCGTGGCTCCCCAGAAGCCGTGGCTGCAGTCGTAATCTGTTCCGACGATGCCGTTTTTGAACCCGGTTTGAAATCCCTGCCAGAGCTGCTTTTCAAATCCCATGGGCAAGCCGAAATTGAAATGCAGATCATTGGGGCGCTGGAACAGCATATCAGCGCCCATGCGGCGCCAGTTGGTATACATGGCTTGCGTTTTTTCAGAAGTCATCGACGTCACAAGGCCAATGATCACGCCGGGAGACACCTTGACTTTTGACGGCGGATTGACATAGGAGGCGTATGCGTAGAGACTTACTTTTGCATTTTTGTCGATTTTACGTGCTTTTTCAAGAACACGGTTGGCAAAGTGGAAATATCTGTCGCTCAAATGATTTTGCCATTTTTCACCTGCCGGGGTCACATCCAGTTTGCGGCAGTTGTCACATTCGCAGTAGTCATCCCAGTCGTTTTCACAGATATTGATGCAAGCCGGACGGGGGGTACGGGCAGCCCACAGGGCCACGATTTTGTCCTGAAACGCTTCATTGGAAACACACATCTTGATCGTTTCCGGCTTCCCGGGCCGCGCCGGAGCACGTTTGCCCTGAAAAAGAGCAAAATACTCCGGATGCTTTTGGCCGAACCATTTCCACCACCGGGTGAAGGCATGGCCGAAAGGGATCATGATACTGCCGCCCATGCGGTGATGCTTCATCCAAATCCGGTTTTCTCTGCTTTTGGCATTATATTCCTCTCTGCTGTACTGCAGACTTTCCGGCAGACCGGCAATATTCAGCCCGCCGCTCCGGTAGTAGCCGCTCCGGAAATCCGGCCGGATGTGCCGTGAAACCAGACGGCCGGGATCCCAGCTGAATTTTTCTTCTGTCAGTTTCAGTTCAAACGAGGGTATATAAAACACCCCTTTATCCCCCGGCGCCGGCCAGCGGACATGGAGCTGACGTTCCAGAAATCCGGCTGCCGCACTGATGGAACCGGTACGGCGGCGGTCAAAGGCATTTGCTGTGCCCCGGGGACATGTTTCATCATCCCCGGCAAAGGTGACGCCAGTGGAAGTGACTTCGAAACGGGCTTCTTCAGCTTTCATGCCCTGGGGACAGGTAAAGCGGAAGGTGTATTTGCCTTTTTGCGGTACCGTGACAACAGGGATCTTTTTGCCCGTGATCAGCTGCAGATGATGCTGCAGATCTCTGGCCGCAAATTCTGCAACGCCGCCGCATTCTTCAGAAAGGACGATCTGGGCATTTTCAGGCTTTACGGTCACTTCAGCGGCAAAAAATGCTGTTCCGTAAAGCAAAAGAGCAAAAAATAAAACAATTTTCATATAAACTCCTGTGATTGTTTCTGTTTTATCTGGTCCATGCCTGCCGGGAAGTCGGCTCCCAGAAACTGCTGCCGCATTCTTCTGTCAGCTGGATATTTTTGATCGGGATCCTGCGGGCCGAAACAAGGCTGACATGAAAATCCGCAAAACTGACAGTTTCCATGCCGTCGTTGGGAATAAAGACTTTCCGTCCGGCATACACCGTCTTCCGGCCATGGGAAAAACGGGGGTAGCTGTCCTTGCCTTCGGCGGAAACACGGGGATTGGCTGCCGAACCTTCCTGAAGTTGAGCCGTCCGTGAAGGAAAACGGACCATCGACTGCTTGATGGAAGGCTTGGTGAAACCCGGATAATAGTAGTTTTCATTGAAAGCGATCCCGTAGATGTAACTGTCAGCTGTTCCGTCAATGGCAACAAGTTCCTTGATCTCAACAGAGGGACAGACGAATTTACCGGGCAGCCAGTTGGAACCGCTTTTTGTCCAGCCCCCGATCTTCCGTCCATCATTGACCCCGAGATAGGGGGCAAGCATGCCATTGCGGGTGCTGCTTGAATTCACCCACGTTTTATCCGTGTAACCGGCAAATGGTTCATGGGAAGATTTGCCCCAGGTATGGGCATTGTACAATGAAATGAAAAAGCCTTTGTTGTCATCGCAGTAGTTGGAACTGGCTTTGGCGACATTGCCGAAATTACTGGTGCACAACACACTTTTGGCCTGTTCCCGGGCCTGCTGCAGCGCAGGCAATAACATGGCCGCCAGAATGGCAATGATGGCGATAACAACCAGAAGTTCGATCAGCGTGAACGCTGATCGGGTGAAGATGTGAAGTTGTGAAGATGTGCAGTTTTTTATTTTTGAAAAAAAGTTCTGTTTCCCGGGCGTACCGGAAAACACTTTTTGTCCCTGAATGTCTGTAAAAGGTTTTTCAAGTCCGTTAAAAACACGCCTTCCGGCAGCTGTTTGCAAAACGCAGAAGCTGTTCAGAAAAGAGATGGGAACACCCGTTTGCAACGGTAAGTTGTGAGTCTTTCTCATGTCATTTTTCCTTTTTATTTTTGGTTCTGTTCCACATATGGGTAGGTATTCTTTTTCTTAAAATCTTTAAGCGGCACTTTTGTTTTTGCAAGATGCAAAACAAAAGTACTGAAAAAGGTTTGAAAATCCTCCTTCGCCAAGGCTACGGAGGACAAGAAAGGGGTGGGGTTCGGGGCGGGGAAAAAGGACCTTTCCTTGTATATT
>JAFTIE010000220.1 GCA_017457065.1 Lentisphaeria bacterium | reverse complement strand
TATTCCCCAGGATAACTTCAAGACACCGGTATTCCCCGATGGAAAATGGGAACTGACTCCGCCGGAAGAGGATGAAACGGGCGGTATCGTGGAAAAGAAAGCCCTGACAGAACTCTATCAGGATCCGGATACAGATGCCGGTTCCTGGAAATGACCCGGAAAAACATTTGATCTCTTTCCGGGATCTGAAATCATAAACAACGGGGGATGTTGCAAAACTGCAATGCGGGGAAAAAACTTTTGAGCGAAAAGGTTCTTTTCCCCGCCTCTCGTTTTGATCATCAGGATACGATCTTTTGCCTTAAAATTACCTCATTCAAAAAATGGCAAAAAGAAACACAAGAAGGAGAGATCACCCGGCCTGAAGAATTTTTTCCACGATCCTGATACGTCCCCGTTTCGCTTCCAGCCAGTCGCCTGTGCGTGATGTGAGCACAGCTCCGTAAAATCCGCTTCCGGGATCTGCAAAAATGCTCTGCCCCGTCCAGCCGGTATGAAAGATCGTCTGATCCGAAAGTCCCGCAGGACGGGCTCCGGGTGTCATATCCCACCCGAAAGAACGGATCGTTCCGTTACAGCGGAATTCTTCTTTGCCGATCAAATCGTAATACGCCCTTGGAAACATCTTTTGTTCAACGATATCACGGAGAAAAAGAACTATATCTCCGGCAGTGGAAAACACCGAACCGCTGCCCAGAGGGATCCCGGCAAGATAGCACACATCATCATTATGTTCACCGCCGGGACGGGTGGGCTGGTGATGCTGCACTTCATCTTTTCCGGGCCCCGGAGCGTTCCAGGTGGTATTTACCATGCCCAGCGGCTCCCACAACAACTGCCGGGCAAGAGAATCCAGATCCATGCCGGTCACTGCATTGAGGATTTTCCCCAGCAGTATGAAGTTTGCACAGGAATAAGTAAAAGAACTTCTGCGGGGAGCAGCCGGCAACATGTTGTAAAGCTGGCGCATGAACTCTTTATGGTCCGCCTGACGGTATGGCTTACTGTTGTCAAAGCCGCTTGCATGAGAGGCAAGGTCGCGGAGTGTTATGCTGCAATCCTTTCCGAGGGCATGTTCAGGGAGATATCCGGTAAAAGGAGCATCAAGGTCGATCTCTCCTTTCAGAGAAAGCAGCGCAACGCATCCGGCGGTGAAAACTTTGCCGACTGAAGCAATATCAAAACGGGAATCCGCCGACATGGGAACGCTCCCGGATTGAATACCGCATACAAGGGGAACTTCATTCAAGCTGGTGCGGACCACTGCGCCCTGGATCACGCCGTTTGAAATTTGATTTTGCATCTCTGTCAATGCTTCATGAAAATTCATCGCACTTACCTTTCATCTTTAATTTCCCGTTGCCCTGACCGGATCAAAGGTCCAGGTGCGCTGTGTTCTGTCGGCGTATCAGTTTCATCCAGCGGATATCAATGTATGTGGAATGAATTTGGGGCGGATCGAACCACAGTTCATTGACGCACCCTTTCCACAAAGGATTGGAACTCAGGTCAAGGGAGTATTCGTGCCATTCGCCGTCGGATATGGCAGGCACGGCGACGGCACACTCCCTGCGTATAAACATCTCTCCGGTAAACAAAGAGCGCTCCGTTGTGCCGAAATACAAACGTACCTTTTGAGCATCATTGTATTGCAATTCCACACCGGCAGGGGGAGTTACTTTCATCATCACTTTGAAATTGGAATACTCTTCTGCCCGGAATCCCCGGTGCCGTAAACGCATCGCCGCATGATCTCCGCCGTTCCGGAAAAAATGCAAGGCGTTATCAACGATCTGCAAATATGCCGTCCCGAAGGGCTGCCGGTACCAATCCACGACTGCGGTACTGAAATCCCAGGCAAATTTTTCTGAATATTCCATAGGCGGATAATCATAGGGACCTCTGCCCACATCTTCCGGGCGCAGATCGGGGGGAAATCCGTTTTCCGGTTCTGAGCAGAAAACATCGCGCAGTACATTGTACATGGCAAATCCGTATTCCTCATTGGGTTCGATATAACTGCCCTCCTGCCATTCATTGACGGGGCCGATCATGATCCTCTGCCGTCCGTTTTTCTCACAGAAATCCTTACAGGCAAGGCACAGTTCTCTGAATTTTTCAGGAGTCCTTTTCAGGAAAGAATGACCGTAATCAAAAGAACGCATCCGGTCATCCCATCCGGTGGCGATGGTGGGGATGACGGCAAACTCCTTTTCTATGGAGGCTGTGGAGCACCACCAGGCTGCAGAAGCTGCTGTGAAATGGTCTGCGTCCGCACATCTGGGGATCTCTGTTATTCCCAGCTTTTTTTTCATATAAGCCCAGGTGGGGGTGACCATGTTGTAATTCACCATTTCTTTGAAACCGGCATTGCGTGCAGCTTCCAATTTTTCCGGAACATAGTCACCTCCCTGGTACATGAGGATGAAATGAATGTCCGGCAATCCGGCTTTCCGCATTTCCTGATTGCTTAATGCGATTGCCCGTTTGACGCCTTCACCTTCTGCCAGGAGTTCACCGCGTTTTTCTGCTTCCATACGGAAATCCCGGTCAAGGGTTTGCAAAGACCATATAACGACAACCGGGTGTCCGTCGATGGTATAATACTCAGGAGTGCGGAAGTAGTTGGCGATCCAGAAGCGGGTCACCCGGATCTGATCTTCTTCTGAATGAGCTCCCACTTCGTTGTGATTTGCCCACATGATGTACCATTTCAGAAAGTTCCGGAATCGGGCCTTATAAAAATTTTTGATCCAGTGCTCCAGACGCCTGGACCCTTTGTTCCAATACCAATCGACACAAAAACTGCTGATACCGTGTTCCACAGCCCACTTGATCTGCCAGTCTATGACCTCCGGATCACTTTCATCGTACCACCCGAGGAGCGGTTTGATCCCCGGCAAAGTCTGCTCCACTTGATTCCACTCCGCCATCTGTTCGGTTCCCGGATAGTAATAGGCGGAAATTTCAATGGCGCTTTTTGCAGGAACCGGCTCAGGAATATAATTCATGAAATGTTCATCCTATATTGTTCTTCCGGATCCACCCGGCGATACATTCTTCAAGATCAGGATATAATTTTACACTGTCACCCTGAAAGATACGATGAGAGATCTCTCTCCCCCCGCGGTCGTGATAATAAGCACAGCAATTTACACCTGCTGCTTTTGCAGAAGCAGTAAAATGCGCTGTACACCGGCAGGGGACCACATTATCCCCCCGGTCATGAGTGCAAAGGATCGGCGGAGACTCCTGCGTAAGATACTTTACGGGGTCCACCATATCCAACTCCGGTCCTGACGGTTCATGCCCGAAAAGAGTGTGATACCGCCCCGGAGCAAAAACATGATCCTCTCTGACGGAGTTGATCCCTGAAATGGAAATGATACCTGTTACCATTTCCCGGGGCAAACGCAGCCCTGTCATCAGCGCATAATGTCCGCCCGACGAGGCTCCGACCACCAGAAGCGCCTTCCTTTTTATCCCTTTGAGCTGCGGGATCTCCCCCGCCGCAAGAAAATGGGCGGCTGCCAGACAATCATCGCCCCCCGCAGGCCAATTGTGAGCCCCCGCAAGCCGGTAATTGATATTGAACACAGCAAAATGCAATGTTTCACAAAGGAACCCGGCAATGCCCGCCATGCGGCACTTGTCCAAACTGCTCCATGCGCCGCCGTGGACAGCTAATGCCAGAGGGGTGTCTGCGGAACATTCATCAGGAACCAGAAGATCGCCCGCACCATATTCCCCGGCCTCAGCAGAGTACATGATATTTTCGTAGATCAGCATATATTTTTCTCCATCCAGTTGCGCTGCTGTTTCTGCTCTTACGAAATTCTTTCCGGAGAGAATAGAGGTAATTTCAAAAGTCATTCAAAAAATGACAAAGATGCCATTCGCAAAGAGCTGTAAAGGGTAGTTTGCACTTGCTACCTGTAAGGTAACAGCCGAAAACGCTCCCTTTATCAGATCGAAGAAGAGGGCTCTTTGACAATTTTGAGGAGTTTTGAAATTGCCTCAATAATATAATACATTTTCTGCGTTTTTGCAACTTGTCATTTTGAAAATCATCTGAATTTCTCTCATCTTTCCATACCGGAAAGATGAGCTTGCGGAAACAGTGTTTTCAACTTCAGCCCCCCCGGTGCAGTTTTGAAAAAATCGTAAAAAAGTCAGCCGGAGACAGCCGGAGCCGCCTATGCTCACGCCTGTGGTTTGGGTTCAACAGGCAAAGGAGGCTTTTTCCTGACTCCCGAATACGGGCACCGCCAGCGTATCGGCTTTATTTTCACCACACTGGAACTGGAAGGCGACGATATTATCGGGGGCGATTTCTGCAAAGATTGAAATAATCTTTAAATACAACAAGAGCCTGCCCGGAAAATGGGCAGGCTCTTGTTTGGTATCAATGGAACAGTTTTTATTTGCCCATTGCTTTTTTGTAGGCTTCCACAGTGGCGGCAAGACCGTCTGAGAAGCTGAAAGAGGGCTTGAAGCCTGTAGCTGTCAGCTTGTCGATAGAGGCTCTGGAGTGCTTCACGTCTCCTGCACGGACCTCCTTGTGAATGATCCTGGACTTGGAACCTGTCAGACGGATGATCTCAGTTGCAAGATCGTTGATGGAAATTTTACCGCCGTTGGCGATGTTGTGGACGCCTGTGTGCTCATTCATGGCGAAGAAAGCATTGGCAGCCACAATGTCTTTCACAAAGATAAAGTCACGGGTCTGCTCACCGTCACCGAAAATGGTCAGATCCTCGTTGGCAAGTGCCTTGGCAATGAAAATGGGCACCGCAGCGGCGTAGGCACTCTTGGGATCCTGACGGGGACCGAAGACGTTGAAGTAACGCAGACAGGCGGTCTGGAGCTTGCCTTCTTTGGTGAACATATTGCAGTAATATTCGCCGTCCAGCTTGGTGATGGCGTAGGGACTCTTGGGTTCGGGGAACATGGTTTCCACCTTGGGCATCACAGGGTTGTCGCCGTAAATGGCGGCTGAAGTGCTGAAGCAGAGCTTCTTCACACCGTGGGCGGCGGCGGATTCCAGAACGTTGAGCATCCCCAGATCGTTGATCCGGATACACTCGGCGATCTTGGTCATGGATTCAGGCACGCTGATCATGGCGGCAAGGTGGAAGACGTAGTCCACACCTTCCATGGCTTCATCCACCGCCTTGCGATCGCAGATGTCGCCCAGACGGAAATCCACGTCAAAGCCGTTCAGATTCTCTCTGTGTCCGCTGCGCAAGTTGTCAAGAACACGGATCTCCGCCTTGCCCTGAAAGTGTTCAACGATATGACTGCCGATAAAACCGGAACCCCCGGTAACAAGAATACGCATCAGTTATTCTCCTTTTCAGTTGCTCTGGCAAAATCAAAGTTTTCCAGATAATCAGGAAGTTTGGGAATGTCGATGGGGCAGTTGCCCTGACGCATGGAGTCGGCTCCGGCACATCCGGCGGCGACACTGTAACGGGCAGCCTGAGGTGTGGACCACACATCGTATTTTTCCCGCAGGGCGTCAACGAAACTCTGGACGATCCTGGGATCGGCACCGCCGTGTCCGCCCACAGCGGTGGGCATACGGTAGGTGTTGTCACCCAGAATGCGGTATTTGCATTCACGGTTGTTCCACAGCTGGATCTCGCTGCCGCCGTGGTTTTCCAGACGTCCCCGGGTACCGATGACGGTGTAGTTACGGCAGCTGTCGGGAGCGTAGTGGCACTGCAGATAGCAAGCCAGCACCCCGTTGTCAAGGGTCATCTGGATCATATTCAGATCGTTGACCTCGATTTCAGGATAGTATCCGTCGGTCTCTTCCGGGGGCCAGTGAGTGTCGGACCATGCCGCCACCTTGGTGTAGGGGATCCGCTTCTGGGAAACATCACGGCGGGGGAGCTTGTCATAGACGGTCAAGTTTCCCATACCGTGGACACGGGTGGAAAATCCGTTGGCAAGCCAGTGGATCACGTCGATATCGTGGGCGCCCTTCTGGAGCAGCAGGGTGTTGGCGTAGCGCTCGGCGGCGTGCCAATCCTTGAAGTAGGCGTCGCCGCCGTAGCAGATGAAGTGACGGCACCAGATGGTTTTGACTTCGCCGATTTCCCCGGCATCGATGAGCTGTTTCATCTTGCGGGTGTAGTCCATGTAGCGCATGTTGTGACCGACGACCAGTTTGGTGCGGTTGCGGTAGGCGGCTTCAAGGACACGGTCAGCGCCTGCCAGAGTGATGGCAAGGGGCTTTTCCATGTAGACGGGAACTTTGTGCTCCAGAGCGAAAACGCCCATCTCTTCGTGAAGAAAGTCGGGAGCAGTAATAAAAACACCGTCCAGATCTTCCTTTTCGATCATCTCTTTGTAGTCTTCGTAGACATTGGGTTTGCACTGGAATTTTTCCTCATAGCGTTTGAGGAAAAGTTCACGGGCATCGGGGTAGATGTCAGCACCGGCAACGATCCGCACGCCGTCTTCCGGCTTGTGGGCATTATCTGCCAGTGTGCCGCGGCTGGTACAGCCGATGACACCGAGACGAAGTTCTTTTTTCATATTGCTGTCTCCTGTAATAAATATGTGAAATTACGAACAAATCAAATATACTCTGTCAAAACTTTTTTTGCCAGTAAAAATACACTCTTTATATGGACTTTTTTTCAAAAACTGTTCCTTCAGCGGAACTGCACTGTAAAACGGGTGCCTTCGGAGTGGAATCCGCCGCTGCGGGATTTCTGTACCGTACTCAGCTGAGCCTTGCGTTTCCCGGAATGGCTGCGGCTGCGGCAGATCCCAAGCTGCATTTTGCCGTTTCGGATCACCCTTGAAAGAAGTTTGACAGGAATGGTTGCTTCAACGCTCCACTCATCTTTTCCCACGCTTCCTCTGGTCCTGAAGTCGAAGTTTTTCAACTCTTTCCCGTTGGCGTGACCGGTGTTCAGCTGAACACGGTAGATGCCTTTTGCGTTGATGGCGATGTGGATATAAGGATAGGGAGCACCGGGGGCGGAAAGGAAAAGCTCCGCCACATCGTCTGACCAGATGTTCCCCACATGGTTCTGTGTGCAATGAGCGTACAGGTGTTTGATCTGGTTTTCTTTGCAGGTGATTTTGAACTTGAAGTTATCTTTTTCCTGTGAGATCTCAGCCTGTGACTCCTGAAAGTCCTCGTAAACCTTGAAAGAGATCAGGGGGAATACAGCACTCTTTTCCGTCAGTTTAACAAGTTTCCGTCTGGCACTGTCGGCGTTGTAACGCTTGATGGAGTCCAGATATTTCTTTGAATCGATGCCGCTTTTGGCAACGATCCCGATAAAACCGTCAAAGTCGGCGGTCAGCTGCTTCAGGAATTTGTTCTGAGGATCTTTGGCAAGTGCCTTTCCCAGCAGGGCACGGGGGGCTTTCAATCTTTCGATGGCGTAGCAGTTGAAACGGGGATCATCACGGAATCCGGCGCCTTCCAGCAGTTTTTCCATGGCAGTATAGAATCCTTTCAGCTCTCCTGTACTTTTGGGGGCGGCAAGGGCGCAGAATTCGTCGATGAGTTTGTCAGTGCTGCATTTGGTGTCAAACATGACGGCGCTCTGAACATAGGTATTGAGAGCGCTGAAGGAGTAAGGCACTTTGGAACGCCCTTCAGAGATATTGCTCCCCTCGGCTGCACCCTGATAGTTCCTGAAATAGTCAGCGATCCGGTGCGGATTCATCAGGGGATAGTTTTTCATCTCGGGGGCTCTGGGGTAGGCGTAGATCAGCACTCTTGCCCCAGCCTTGCGCCAGCTGGCGCAGAGGGCGCGCATCTTGCTGTAATCCTGAGGCAGAAAGTGTCCTGTCAGCACGGAGATCACCGTGTTGGGAGGAAGTTTTTCAGTTTTGGGCACGTTGCAGTAGACGCTTCCCTTGGTCTGAACATGTAAGTAAAGACCTTTTTTGTATTTCAGCACCCGTTGACCGATCTTACAGAAGAGAGCGTAAACCGTTTCGCTGTGATCGTGTTCCGTCACAAGTTTGCCCACGGCGGAGTTGCGGCAGTTGGCGCAGCTGCAGCTGCGGACAGGAGCATCGGAAAAGAAGCGGATGGAGGTGATCCGGGGATTTTTCTTCAACGCCGCCGCCAGATCCTTTTCGATCTGGTCAAGGACGGCGGGGTTGGAGGTGCAGGGGAAATGGCGGGGATAACTTTCGTTGACTCTGCGCCCTTCGTGGAGAGCGAAAAGTTCGGGCCGGTCTTTGAAACGCTTGTTCCAGATGTTCAGAAAGCGGTAGTAGTAGTTGGTACGGGTCCAGGCGGGAACACTGCCCAGACGGCGCCGGAAGTAGAGAATGGAGTCTGCCGCAGCCACTCCTTTGCCGAGGCTCTGGAATCCGCGGACAGTGTAAGATGGTGCAGGAATGTCCCTTTCCCCGGGAAATTTGATCTCAGGGTCAAGGGCATACTTGATACCATGGGCGCCGGGGAGGAAAAATTTGGTATTGAGATATTTCCGGGCAAAGTAGGCTGTACTGAGAAAGGTTCCGCAACTGTCGGTCACTTTGGAAATGTTCCCATTGGGGGTGTCCATACCTGTGAGAAGAAAGCTCTCCCCCTTGCGGAAGATGCCGAACTCACCTTTGTAAATGGGGGTTATGCCTGATTCTTTGTTGAGTCCCACATAAAAAGTGATGAGTTTCGGAACTTTGCCGTTGAGTTTGACCGCTTTGGTGTAACTCTTTGACAAATGAAGTTTCAGCTCTGCTGCCGCAGATTTTTCTATGGCGGACGCCTTCTCCGGAATGACGATCCGGCAGTTGTGAATTTTGGCAAATTCGGCGGCAAAGGCAGATGTTGCACCAACGGCAATCAGCAAAAGGAGTAAAAATCTTTTCATGATCATAGTTTCTCTTTTTTTATGATGTGGAACTGAGTATCTCTAAGTTTTTTTTGCAACTTCCGGGCAAGTTTCCCCCCCCGCAGATAAACGGCGGTGGAAAGCCAATCAGAACGGGTTCCGGAACTTGAAACGGCTGTTACGGCGATCTTTCCCGGAGCAGGAGTCCCTGTGGCAGGGTCGATGATATGCCCGAAATAACGGTTTTCAAGTTTTACATAACGCTCATAATCGCCGGAACTTGAAACGGCACAGTTTCCCGGCAGTTGCAGGATCCGGGGCATAACGCCCCCCTTCTGTCTGGAGGGACAGCGGATCCCGATGCTGTAACACTCCTTTCCCGGAGGCGGCTCCGGCAGAAGACGCAAGTTTCCTCCCAGATCGATCATTCCCCGTCTGATCCCCAGTGCCACGACCTTTGCGGATGCAAGTTCAATGGCGTATCCTTTGGCGATCCCCCCGAAATCAAGGGCGTACCCCTCTTGGGGAAAGCGGATGGTACACCGGGCGTCGTTGAACTTGATTTTTGCAAGTCCGGTCAGTTTTTTGATTTTCGCCGTTTCTTCAGGGGGGGGGATCTTTTTGATCTTTTTTTGGTAAAATCCCCAGTGGTCAAGAAGGGGTTTGACAGAAATGTCAAAGGCGCCTTCTGAAAGTTCGCAGGCAAGGCGGGATTCTTTCAGAAGTTCCCACATGAGGGGGGAGCAGACAAAAGGAGCTTTCCCTGCCTCCTTATTGAGACGGGAAAGCTCGCTTTGAGAGTCGTGGACATTGGCAACGGCAGTGATCTTTTCAAAGACCTCTCTGACAGCGGTCACTGCTTTGAGGAACGTTGTTTCGTCCGTGTAAAAAGTCAAAGTTGCCACCGTGCCCATGGCGGGAAAAGAAACAGCATGTCTCTGCTCCTTCTTTTCCGCATTAAGTAAGATCAGCACTGCCGCTGTCAGAAGCAGCAGCGCCAATCCTATGCCGTACCGGGCACGCTCTTTCATATTTTACTGAGCCTTGGCAACGGTGAGACGCACTTTGATGCCGTTGACATCAAGCTCAGTATCTCCGGCGCCGGCAGCAAAGGAGGCAGCCAGCACTTCGGAAGTGATGTAGTTTTTGAAGGCATCAACAGCCCCCTGCCAGTCGGCGGGGATATCGTATGTGATGTTGATCCTGTCGGTGACTTCAAAGTTCCGCTCTTTGCGCAAGTTCTGAATCTTGCTCACCAGTTCACGTGCAAAACCTTCGGCGATGAGCTCAGGCGTCAGTTCGGTGGAAAGAGCGATGGTGACACCGCCCTCACTTGCCGCCACCATGCCGGGCAGCTCTTCACGCTGGATCATCAGATCAGAAGCTGTGATCTCTTCGGTGCGTCCGTCGGGAAGCTCCAGAGAGAGGTTGTTCCCCGCAAGGATGCTGCCGATCTCTTTGCCGGTCAATGCGGCGATCCTGGCGGCGGCGAACTTCATCTGACCGCCCAGACGGGCGCCCAGAGCCTTGAAGTTGGCTTTGCAGGAACGTTTCACCAGCTGCTCTTCATCGTCGCAGAACTCAACCTTTTTCACGTTCAGCTCTTCGGCGATAATGTCAGCAGTCTGGGCAAGGAGTGCTTTGGCTTCAGCGTCAGGAGCGGCAATGATCGCCTTGCTCAAGGGCTGGCGCACCTTCAGATTGTTGGCTGTACGCAGGAACCTGCCGCTTGAAACGGCAGTCTGGGTCAGAGCCATCTGGCGTTCAAGTTTCTCATCCCGTGCCGCCATCACCTCAGGATAGTCGCAAAGGTGGACGGATTCAGGCATCCCTTCGGTCCGCAGCACCTGATAGATGGCTTCTGTGGTCAGGGGAATGAAGGGAGCGGCAGCCTTGGCAAAGACCAGAAGCGCATAGTGCAGTGTCTGGTAAGCTTCACGTTTGTCGCTGTCGGAGTCACTCTTCCAGAAGCGGCGGCGGCTGCGGCGGATGTACCAGTTGGTCAGATCGTCGATGAAGCGGGTGAAGCGGTTGGCTGCCTTCTGGAGATTGTAGTTGTCAAGCTCGGTCCGCAGCTCAGCCATCATACTGGCGCAGGAGCTCAGGATCCAGCGGTCAAGGACGTTGGCAGGAGCGGCGGGGGGCTGGACTTCACCGGGAGCAGGCGTGTAGCCGTCCACATTGGCGTAGGTGGTGAAGAAGGAAAGAGCGTTCCACATGGGGATCATCACCTCACGGAGCACCTCACGGACACCGGCTTCAGAGAAGCGCAGATCCTCGGCACGGACCACAGGGGAACCCAGCAGGAAAAGACGCAGGGCATCAGCACCGCAACGCTCCATCACATCGTTAGGATCGGGGTAGTTTTTCAGACGTTTGGACATCTTTTTGCCGTCTTCGGCAAGGATGAGTCCGTTGACCACCACGTTGCGGTAGGGGGATTTGTCAAAAAGACAGACGCCCAGCACCATGAGGGTGTAGAACCAGCCCCGGGTCTGGTCAAGACCTTCGGCAATGAAGTCGGCGGGGAAATTCTTCTCAAAGTGCTCTTTGTTTTCAAAAGGATAGTGCTGCTGGGCGTAGGGCATGGCACCGGATTCAAACCAGCAGTCCAGAACTTCGGGAGTACGGTGATAGGTCTTGCCGTCCTTTTGGATGACCACTTTGTCTACAAAGTGCTTGTGGAGGTCGGTGATACGGACTCCTGAAAGTTTTTCAAGTTCATCCACACTGCCCACGCAGATGCAGTCGGCGGGATCTTCGTCGTTGATCCACACAGGGATGCAGGAGCCCCAGAAACGGTTGCGGCTGATGTTCCAGTCACGGGCGTTGAGAAGCCAGTTTGTGAAGCGTTTGCCCCCCACATAGTCAGGCTGCCAGCGCACATCAGTGTTGCCTGCGGCGAGACGCTCGTGGAGATCTTCCACCTTGACATACCAGGCTTCAATAGCACGGTAGATGAGAGGGGTATCGGTACGGTCGCAGAAGGGGTAGGAGTGCTTGATGGTCGCCTGATGGACAAGTTTCCCTTCAGCTTTCAGGCGCTGGATGATATCCTTGTCGCAATCTTTGCAGAATCTGCCCTGATATTCGGGGATCCTGTCCGTGAAGTTGCAGGAGACATCCAGAGGATCTGCAATGCAGTTGATCCCTGCTTCGCGGCAGACACGGAAGTCATCTTCACCGTAGGCGGGGGCAATATGGACCAGCCCCACACCGTCGCCGGTGCTGACATATCCGTCGTTGAGGACCCGGAAACACCCTTCAGTTTTGAGTTCTGCAAAGTAGGGGAACAAGGGCTCATACTCCCAGCCCTTCAGGTCGGAGCCCTTGAGTTCAGCGACGATCTCATACTGCTCTTCCTTTTTGAAGAGAGAGGAGATGCGCTCTTTTGCCATGACATAACATGCCTTCTTTTCATCGGTCAGATCACGGACGATGGCATAGTCGATCTCAGCACCGGCGCAGATGGCAAGGTTTTCGGGCAAAGTCCAGGGGGTAGTGGTCCAGATGAGCAAGTAGGTATCGCCCCAGGCAGTATCGGCGCCTGAGGTGACTTTGGTACGGACGGTCACAGCAGGGTCCTGAACGTCTTTGTAGTTGCTGCCCGCTTCAAAGTTTGAAAGGGGAGTGGAAAGTTTCCAGGAGTAGGGCATGATCCGGTAGGATTTGTAGATCCTCCCCTGATCCCAAAGCTGTTTGAAGATCCACCAGATGGTTTCCATGAATTTGGGATTCATGGTTTTGTAATCGTTGTCAAAGTCTACCCAGCGGCCCATGCGGGTGACAGTTTTGCGCCATTCGCCCACATAGCGCAGCACCATGGAACGGCACTGTTCGTTGAATTTGTCAACACCGAACTCTTTGATCTCATGGGCGCCGTTGATACCCAGAGCATCCTGGGCGAGAGCTTCAATGGGAAGACCGTGGGTGTCCCAGCCGAAGCGGCGCTCAACGTAGTTGCCCCGCATGGTCTGGTAACGGGGGATCACGTCCTTGATGGTACCGGCAAGAAGGTGACCGTAATGGGGCAGACCGGTGGCAAAGGGAGGACCGTCGTAAAAGACGTATTCGTTGCAGCCTTTGCGCTGTTCGAGGGATTTGTTGAAGATTTGATTTTCTTCCCAGAATTTGAGGATCTCAGCTTCAAGTTCCGGAAAATTCACCTGATTGGAAACATTTTTGAAAGCCATATCAATTTTTCTCCGTAGCAGCAGGGAAACAGCGGTCCAGAAGTGCTGTCCCAGGTTTTTTTGTAAACAAACTCACAACGATCAACACAATGATCGCCAGAGGAAACGCATAGATAAAAGGATCGACCACGGGCCAGGGATGGGCAGCAATCAGAACATCCCTGCCGAAAAGGAACTTGCAGATCCCCAGAGCGGCAGACTCTTTGCCATGGAGAAAAACAAGTCCGATAAGACTTGCGGCAACCCCCGCAGCTATACTTGCAAAAACGCCTGCCCGGGTCGCTCCGCGCCAGTAGAGCGCCGCAACGTATGAGGGCAGAAATGCCGCTGCACAGACACCGAAAAAGATCGCCGTTCCCCGGGCAACGATCCCCGGCGGCAGCAGTATGGCAAAGATCACAGAAACGATGATGCCGCAGATGATACCGATCCGGGTGACAAGAATACTGTCGGCACCCGAGAGAGTCACGGAACGGTAGATATCATGCCCCAGAGAAGAACCTGTTACGTGGAAAAGCGAACTCATGGTGGACATGGCTGCAGAGAGCATGGTCAGAGAGAAAAGGTAAAGGACCAGAGCAGGCAGTGCTTCACGGATAAACATGGGGATGATCAGATCGGGATTCCCTTTGGCAGCTTCAATGGCAAGAAGCTGCACATCGCCTGCGATCCCCTTGTCGGCGGCGTAGAAAAAGACATTGGAAAGAGCCCCCACAGTGTAGGCGGCACCCACGGTACAGCAGATGAACACGGCTCCGATGCACACGGCACGGTTCAGCTCACGGGTACTTTTTACTGTCATGAAGCGTACTGCCAGCTGGGGTTGTGCCAGAGCACCGATACCCACACCAAGCATGAGACTTGAAACGAGGGTCCACCACCAGACGGAGTTGAATTCCGGCATGGCGGTCCAGCCCCGGTGTCCCAGAGCGTAGGCTTCAGGCATTCTCTCTTTGACCAGAGGCGCCATGTCGGTCAGCGCCTGATGGGCAGGGATGATTCCGCCGAGTTTTACATAACAGAGGACCAGAAGAAGAAGCATACCGCCGATCATGACACTCCCCATGAGTGCGTCCACATACATGACTCCTTTGAGTCCGCCGAAGATCACATAGATCGCCACGACCGTAGCGAAGATACCCAGTGCCCAAGTATAAGGGATCATCATGACCTCTTGAAGGAAACGTGCTCCGCCGATCAGGACAACGCTGGAATAGAGAGGAATAAAAACACAGATAATGACGCCGATAAAGAGGCGCAGTCCGTTGGAGTGAAACCGTTTGCCGATAAACTCAGGGAAGGTTGCGGCTCCCAGAGCCACGCCCATGGAGCGGGTCCTGCGTCCGAACCAGATGAAGGCGATAAAAATGCCGAAGGCGATGTTCATAAAGACCAGCCAGAGCAGTCCCATGCCGAACTGCCCGGCGATACCACCGAATCCCACCAGTGCGGAGGTGCTGATAAAGGCGGCGCCATAACTCATTGCCATAACAAAGGGATGCGTTTCTCTTCCGGCAATGAGATAATCTTTGTTGCTTTTGGTCTTGCGGAATCCCCGGAACCCGAGATATCCGATAATGAGGACGTAAATACCGATCAAAACGCCGAGGATCCAGGTGTTCATGCCGGAAAATCCGGCGGCGACAGGAATAAGGAGTTCGCTCATTTTTTATCTTCTCCTGTACCGGAATTCCAATTGAGTGTTCCGAATACCACACATACCAGCGTGATCACGATAGTACCGACCATAGCGGCAAGGACAAAGCCGTCACCTAATCCGAGCATGATCAAAAACTTTCCTGATGATTCTTCAGCGATTGTATTGAAGTTGCAGCTGAAAAAAAACGTACATATAAAACAAAAGACGAGTCCCTTTCCAGGAAAGGAACCCGCCTGCTTCCGAAGTATTCCGAATGGTGGCGGATTACGCCTTCTGGAAATTCCCGGTGCGAATGCAGCTGGTGCAAAGCTTAACGGTCTTGACGGTGCCGTTTTCAACGATCTTCACGTTCTGAAGATTGACTTCAAAAGTACGCTTGACATTCTTCACCACATGCATACCGATGCCGCCTGCCTTCTTCGCCAGACCGCGCCGGGTGATGCAACCGCCGTTGCCGCGGACCTTGCCGCAGAGTGCGCAGACTTTACTCATTTTTACCGAATCCTTCGTGTTATAAATCAAAAAAATGGTGGGTTGACCGGGACTCGAACCCGGGACCACCGCCTTAAAAGGGCGATGCTCTACCGACTGAGCTATCAACCCGCCGTTATTACTTAATCGTATCGACGATTCCTTAATATAACGCCGTTTTTCAGAAATTGCAAGCGGAGTTTTGAAAATTTTTGAATTTTCTTTTGCTGTATCTCTCAAAGCGAGGGATCTCAACCGCTGACATGTACATAATATAGCACCCCTTGATGGATATTTCCAGTCCTTTTTTGAGAAAATCCTCAAAAAAGAAGGGGTTCTTCCGTTTTTGCGGAAAAACCCCTCTTTGAAAAATCTCCCACAAAGGGAGATCCAATTACTTGTTGCCTGAGCAGAAACCGTTTTCGGTCATATATTTGTAGCTTATTTCCAAAGCTTTCCACATCTCTGTGTCACAGTAGTCAAGCTCAACGATGACGGTGGATGCCTTTTCCGGAGCATTTTTGATCAGTTCGGGGATGGGGAGCGTACCGGTGCCCAGAGGCAGCAGGTCGATCTTCATATCCAGCAGACCGTCTTTCATTCCGGCATTGGCTGCCTGCTGCTTGCAGACACCGTCTTTCATGTGGATCAAAACGCACTTGTCAGCAAACTTCTTCAGCATTTCCACTGCATCTTCGGTGCCCTTGTTGGTACTCCAGAAACAGTCGATCTCGTACTGCATACGGGGGCAGAGTTCGTCATAGATCTCATATTTGATCCTGCCGTCCAGACGTTCAAACTCCCAGTAGTGGTTGTGCTGGAACATGGTGATGCCCTGAGCGGCATAGGCGTCGATGAGGGCGTTGGAGTTGTCGGCGGTACGCTTGATGGAATCCATATCCTTGAAATCGTCGGGACCGTAACCGCAGACACAGTTTTTCAGTCCCAGAGTACCGAGGATCTCCACATTTTCGTTCACATCCTCAACAGAGCGTGCCCAGGGACGGTGACTTGAATAGATCTCAAGTCCCAGATCATCGATGATCTTTTTGAACTCTGCCGGTGTCAGGTCAAAGAATCCGGCGGGTTCGACCACTTTGTAGCCGATCTCTGCGGTCTTTTTAAGAACTTGGACAAAATCTTCTTTGGCATACTCACGCACGGAGTACAACTGCACACCCAACGGTTTGATCATAACAGAAATTCCTTATTTTTACGCTCTCTTCCCTTAACGGACCAGAAGAATGACGTTCCTTTATCGGGAACAGCGCCTTTTTTTAAGGGCAGAACAGCCCCCTGTTTATAACTTCTGAACTAATATAGGTGCATTTCCCGCAAAAAGCAAGAGAAAAAAAATGGTTTGAATGAAAAAAATTGTTTTTCTCACCCCAGTTCTTCGCCGCCGATCTCTCTGACCCAGTCCCGGACGTAATCCGCCGCCGCAAGTCCGATGTCGGCAATGCAGTTGGAGCAGATGATGACACCCTGCAGTTTGCCGGACTTGAGATGATCGGTGTAAAGATCACACTGTTTTTTCAGGAGCTCTGCACTGATTTCAGTACAGTTGCCGTAGTCGTAAAGATAGAGACCGCCCAAATGTTTCTGTTCAGGACTCAAGTCAAAGGTGCGCTTGAGGTTGTCTTCGAGACGGGGCAGATTTTCTCTGCCGTACCATGTCCAGAAGGTGACGGCATCACATTTGGCAAGATAGGGTGCGTAAGCTGCAGTGAGGAAACTCTCGTAAATCACCATCCACAGCTCCGGGGGGGCAGCAAGTCCATGAAGCCGGGTGCGGATCTCTTCAAGGCGTTCAAGGGAAAGTCTTGCCAGTTTGTCGGTGCCTTCGGCGTTCTCAGCCGGACGGAAAAAATCATCCAGCACGCCGCCCCGCAGATTGGGGTATTCGGCGGCAAGTTCGAGGAATCCCGACAAATCGTCGGCACAACTCCCCTGACGGTCGGAGCCGCTGTCGCCCAGAATGGACCAGATCACGTTGGGGATATTTTTAAGCTTTTCCATTTCATTACGGAATGGAGGCTCCGGTTTGCCGTTCATGACCACACGGCAGATGTTGCCGATGCCGAAAAATTCAGCGCCTTCCACAGGTCCCATGCGGTTGACTCCGGGCAATTTCCAAATGTTTTCCTTTTCCGGACCGACACGGTGATGTCCCATGACATCCTGTCCCCAGAGCCAGACAGCGTCTTTGATCTTCATAACAGACTCCCGGTGTTTTATTACAGAATGGTACGGGTATCCCGGAACCAGTTCCAGAAATTTTTCAGATATTCCACCTGTTCCCTGTGGCTGAGGCGGCAGAACCATCCGCTCTGAAGTGCACACCATCCGTCGATACGTCCTTTATCCAGTTCGGTGGCGATCTTTTCGCACTGGAGCTTCATCTGGTCCATGGGCTGAGGGACGGAGCCGTCGCCGTAAGCATGGATAAACTGTCCCTGGATAATATCCTTTTCCGGATAAGTCCTGCGGATGAGGCGCACCTGATCTTCATAAAGGGCGTTCCAGAAGTAGTCGGTGGAGTGCCATGACCAGATGCTGAGACCGTCAAAGTCCTTGCGGCAGCTTTCCAGTTGGGTAAAATCCTGAGTGGTGTGGTAGTGTACGATGTAGAGTTTGAGTTCGGGATTGACATCTTTCAAAGCGGCATTGATGACATGAAGATCTTCATCTGTCATGTTTTTACTGGGGCCCTCGGGGGAGCGGAAGTCATCGAGGATAGCGCCTTTGATGTTGGGGAACTTTTTGGAAAGTTGAGCGATTTTTGCAGCACATTCCTTATAAAGAAGCTCCCAGTTCCCTGAGCCTTCGCCGCCGTGTTCGATATGGGTGAGACCGCAGAAAACGGTGTCATATTTCTGAAGTCTTTCACACTGCTTTTCATTGAGGCACTCCATGGTGTGGAGTGAATTCATCCAGCAGACATTGGAAACCTGCAGATAATCTGCGGCAGTTTCAAGGCTGCAGCGGGTGGCGCCGTGAACATAAAATGCGGGACCGGGGACGGTATCAAGGGTGTATCCCCACAGCCAGAAACGATTGTCTTTTTTCATAGATCCACTATTCTCCTGTGTTTTGTGTCACTTAAAACTTGCAATTAATTTCGGACTAAGGTATATTATACACTGAAAACAAAGAAAAATAAATGTCATAAGTGTGAAAAAAATATGTCAATATGCACCAATTTGTTTGAAGAATTTCCTCTTGAGATCCAAATCGCCCGTATTCTTGACGATGTGGAATGGAATTGTGTCGAAGTGATCCATCCGGGGTGGTTTCTTTTCTGGAATCCGGCTCCCGGAGCCCGGATCATCTGCGGCAGTACATCATACGATGTTACGCCTGCCCATGCTTTTCTGATCCCTGCGTACACGACGATTTCGGGATTTTCGGAAAAGAAGTTTCCCCATTTGTATACCCACTTCACAGTTGGAGCTCCTTTTGACAAGGTGGAAAACAGGATCTACCTTCTTGATCCGGGAGCTGCCCGTAATTTCTACGAAAATCACCGGTACTCTACGGGAATCGAATACATTCTCAGGTGGCGTATACTGATTATGGAATACCTGGCTCAGCTGCCTCCGGAATCTTTTGGCGGGAGTCCTCAGCTTGATGAACGGCTCCGCCGTGCCTTGAAGGCCGCAGAAAAGGTCAAAAATCCGGACAACACATTTCTTGCCAGAGCGGCGGGGATGTCAGTGAACAACTTCTGCCGTTGTTTCCGTCGTGAACTGAAAATTTCTCCCCGGCGCTATTTTATCAGTATGCGCCTCAACGCCGCCCGGAACATGCTTGCTTTAGGGAACTGCACCATCGCCGAAGCGGCGCAGCGCGGCGGCTTTGCGGACCGCTATCAATTTTCAAAATCCTTTAAAGAGTACTTCGGAGTTGCCCCCGGCGCCTTTCTGCGTCAGGAAAAACAAAAGAAAATATGAATTTTTAGCAAGAGCGGGGTTGACAAATCAAAAAAGAGGTGTTATATTAGGGAACACAACATTGCGGAGAGATGGTCGAGTGGACGAAGGCGCCACATTGGAAATGTGGTGTGGGGCAACTCACCGAGGGTTCGAATCCCTCTCTCTCCGCCATTTTTTTTGCCAAAAAAATGGCGGAACGAAGCCGCAAGGCTTCACTTCACTGTGCCGTCAGGCACAACTTCACATCTTCACGCGGCGCCAGCCGCTCTTCACTGAATAACCGTTACGCCTTGCTTGTGAAGTCGCTCCCTTTGGTCGCTTGTGAAGACGTTTCGCTTACGCTCCACTTGCTTGTCACGGCGTAATCTGCGGAGCAGATGAAGACGGATGAAGTTTTCTCGCTGCGCGAGTAAGGATGGTGTAGTTTTTTAATTGCGCTTCGCTTAAACGGCGGCGTTGCCGCCTTGAATTTTTTCTTCTGCTATGCTATATTAAACTCCGGAAGGAGATAATCTTATGGCTGAAAGCAGACTGCGTACACTTTCCATTGACTTTGCCGTGCAGATACTCAATCTGGTGAAATTCTTGAAAAGCCAGCACGAAACGATCGTTTCCAATCAAATCGGCAGAGCCGGAACGAGTATCGGAGCAAATATCCACGAAGCGTAATACGCTCACGGCAAAGCGGATTTTATTGCCAAACTGGATTTCGACACTATTTTGAGAATATTTTACATTATCTTCTTGAAATCCACGAACTCTCTGTGTACAGTAGAGATTGACCGGCATTGCTTATTCCCTACTGTTTTTTGCGGTTATTAAACAACAGGTGCAATTCCGGTCTTTTTCAATTCCGTCTTTCGATTTTAACGGATTTTCTGCAAATTTTTGTCACAAAATGTAGAAGAAGCGGAAAAACAGGTACTCCTTTTCCCTCAGATGAAGGCAATCATCATTTCACTGAAAATGTTTGCTTCAAGGAGCAGTGCAACCCTTGCTTCCAAACAAATCTCATCCCGCCGAAGTTGATCTTCCGGGATATCATCAATCCCACGGTAGTTCTGAAGTACGCTTTTCAAGTCTTCATGACCGATACGCACTGTTTCCTCCTTCAGGGGTAATTTGGCCTTACCAACCGATTACCGCTCTTCATTCGAACTCCTGGACTTTTCTTCCTTTTTCCGGCGATACAAACCGAACGGCTTCGATGCGGCTCACCACTCGGAAGCAGTTGTACTCAGAGAATACCAGAAGGCCTTGTCGTAGCAGCTGATGATCTTGTGGTCGGGAACTTCAGTCGGTTTGCGGTAGCCCACATGACCGTCACCATAAAGGATATTGACGCCGCCGGCGTGCCGCGCTTTCATCTTCGTTTGATCCGCCGAGTCATTTTTCGTGCCCCCCGTAAACACGTTGCTGAAGCTGATGGAAGGCGTCAGGGCATCCCCCATATTCAACAGTTTGGAGGGGAAACGCCATCGGTTGCTCTTCCTTATGCCCGGGTTGGGACTGGAGCGGTAGCTATTGAACCACGTGTTGTAGCCCAGTGTTGCGTACCAGGATTCGTTTTGCCAGTACCACGACTCGTTGTCAGGCCTGGCCGACGGGCAGGCGTAATCGGAAACGTACAGCGTTCCGCCCACCTTGCGGTAGGTCCCGTACCAGGTGTTGGAGTTTTTCAGCCCCGGCCAGTAGTTTCCCATGGCGCCGGACTTCTTCAGGTAAGAGATCGCATTCAGCGGGAAAAAATCGTTATTGTCCGAGGCGTATGCCGCCAGCGCCTTTCCCGAAGTGATGAAGTTGTTGGTACATTCGATCCCCTTGGCCCGTTCCCGGGCCTGTTGCAGAGCGGGCAACAGCATGGCGGCCAGTATGGCAATGATGGCGATGACCACCAAGAGCTCAATCAGCGTGAATCTTCTTTTTTTCATGCGTTTTTCCCTTTCTGTTGACTTTACGGAGTGTTTATTTTTTGTTTGTTTTCGAAAACTTCTGTGAGACTTACATGATCGACCCACGCCGTACCGGTAGCCTGGCGCAGTATGAATCTGACATAGCAGGCGCCTTTGCTCCTGAAATTTTTCGGCGTGCGGATGCGGAAGGAAAATCCCGTCCAGAGACAGTTTCCTGCCAACGGTACCTTGGGCACGTATGCGCATCCCCCTCCGTTGCCGTAGTCGAACCGGATGTAGAAGCCGCTCGACACGTCCGTTTTCTTTTTCACGTTCTCCAGACGCACGAAGAAGGATAACTCATAGTCCGTATCCGGCTTGAGCCCCCTGGGGTATTGGTCGAAACGGGCGGAAACGGCCTCTCCGGAGTCAAGCCTGAGGGAAGCTCCTTCCGTCAGATAGTAACTCCTGTCCACGGCGGCTTGCTTACTCAGATTCCAAACGCCCCTCATCCGCAAAGGGATGAGATCCGGGTTGATGAAAAGGTTTTTCTTCGGCTCCGGCCTAAAAAGCAGTTTGCCGAAACGGGAAACGTCGCCGAAGTTCCGGGCGAGGGGACTCCAGCAGTAGTAACGCGTGCCGACCCTGACGCCGTTCAGCACCCGGTGGCGGGTGAAGTTCGCAAGGATGCCCCCCGGAGCGGCCTTACGCATGGACTTCCGCGGCAGGACGATTTCCGCCCGCCACCCCTTGCCGGGGATGATCTTCGCAGTCACGTTCGCATTGCTGTTCCATTTGAAATCACGGGCGTCTTTAGTGACCTCCAGATCGGCCCAGGAACCATGGGGATTGACCAGCAGCTGATAGTAGTGCTGACGGTCCCCGTCGGGCGAAACGAAAAGCTCCGCAACAGAGTCTTCCCAAACGTCGGCCTTGCCTTGATCGTAAGGCCGCTTGAAAGCCCGGATTTTCCCAGTTTCCTTTTCGGCGCACTCGAAACGGAAGTAGAAGTTTTCCGCATCGTACATGGCCCGCGCCATGGTCGAAACTTCCGCAGGCTTGCCGCCCAGTCCCGCCAAATGGAAGGCGGGCGCCGCCGCCCACTCCTTTTCCGAGGGGACGCCTTTGCCCTTGAACTCGGGGAAGGCGAAACGCCACGTCCGTACCGCGTCATTGGCTCTGCGGAACTTTTCCGCTTCAGCCAGAAACGGCTCCATGAATTCCTTGCGGACGAACTTGATTCGTGCGAAGGCGAGTTTGTCGTTCGCGGCCAGCTTTTCTGCCTGATCGAAGAGGCCATTCAGGCGTTTGATCTCGGCGGGGGAGTAGATCTTGCTCCACAAAATGAGTTCCGAAGGATAGATGGTCTTTGGCCCTTCGACGGTTTCCACCGAGTTGGAGGCGATCTTCGCCCAGTGCCTCTCGACGGCGTCGAAGAACTCCTTCATAGGTTTTGCGGCAGGGCCGTAGAGATTTTTCACGTGCTCATCCAGCAGTTTTTCAACATCGGTCGCAGGATCCCATGCAAGTTTTCCGAAAACGTGATAGGTGAGATAATTGAACATCTGCACATCGGTCGCACTTTCGATGTAGATCCCAAAAATATAGGGCCGGACCCGTTTGATGAAGCTGGAAAGAGCCCGCGGGGTAGAGTGGGGGATCCCCGGCATGAGGCTGTGGTATTTGCCTGGATAGGTCCAGAGCCAGGTCTTCTGTCCCAGCTTTTCGTACCATGCCTTCAGGAGTTCCACATCTTTTTTCTGCACATCGGGAAGATATTCGTTCCAAGGGCCCCGGAGGGCCAGCATCACCAGCAGGTTGTCGGGAATCTTTTGCGTGGGAATCATGCGATAGTCGGCGTAGGCCATGGTGGTGAGATATCCGGGGACGCCTGACCTTTTCACCCCTTCGCAGACAGTGCTGAAAAAACGCCAGAAATGATCGGTGGTTGCCTGAGGTCCCTTGGAAAAGTGCTTCCGGCACTCGGGACAGCGGCAGAGATAGGCTCCATCACAGGGCATGATGTTGAAACAGGGGGTACCGAGAGGAAAAAAGTAGCCCCAGCGAACCTCTCCCCGGGAGTTTCTGATGCCGCGTACGGCGGGCGCCTCGTTTTTGAGGAAGGAGACGGCGTCCTTGATGATTTCTTCTTTGATGTTGCTCGAAAAGCAGAGATGACTTTCATCGCGACCGTTGTCCCGGCGTAGGAACATCCGTTTGCCGTTGACGTTCAATGCGAAATATTCGGGGTGCGTCTGGCCGAAACGGAAATAGTAACCCAGATTGGCCAGCCCGTGGCAGTTGGGTATGTGGACCGTTTCCGTCCGGTTGCGGAGTTGGTTCAACGTACTGTCCCAGCCGGCGTAGCAACGGATGGGGCGGTTGCTGTGGTTGTTTTCGAAAAAACGGCGCTGAAGCAAGTCGGGCCGGTCGTAGATGTCGATGGCGGGGATGCTCAGTTTTTTCGTTTTCGGGATGTATGTCCCCAGTTCGCCAGGGAAATAATAACGGACTCCGGCAAAGCGTTCGAGAAAGTCGTAAGACCCGAAAAGAGTGGCCCATTCGCCCTTGAGTCCGGCGTTGTGAACATTGCGGAGCGGCGCGCTCCCGGGCAGGTCCCGCCCGATAATGAGGATCTTGTTCCCCGCAGTCCTGATGACAAAGCCGTCGCGGTCGAATTTTGTCGGATCGAGCCCCAGTTTTCGGGCCAGCTCCAGATCGCCCACACGGATCTCCACAGCCTTTCCGGAAGGTTTTGCGACGGGTTTGACGGGAGTTCCGAAAACCTTACTCAAAGCGTCGGCGATCTCTTTCGCCGCCAGCTTCACTGTGGGAGTGTTCTGACACATCACGATGTCGAAATTGCCCGGCAGCAAGGTGAGCACGGCGGCTTTCCCCACATTGATCATCCGGGGGATCTGCGGTTCGATGGTGAAGGGCAGCTTCGGCGCAGCGCCGAAACACAGCGCGGCGGTGACAAGCGTCATCGCAAAAAGGATCTTTTTTGTCTTTTTCATTTTGAAAACTCCTTTGAGGTTTTTTTTCGCAGCTGTTCTATAATACCCGGGAACTGCTCCTTTTGCAACATCGGGCAGAAAAAATTTTTACGAAATTATCCGGTAATGGGAGAAATCAATATTTAAATCAATATTTGACAACAGGCCATGGGCGTGATATATTATCCGGTAAACAGAGGAGTGTCGGAATGAAAAACAAAGGGAGGCGGGCCCAAAAGATCAGGCGGGTGACGTCCTATTTACTGAATACGCTGCTACCGCTGTCTGACGGGGCGGAACTGCCGGCGATCCGGGAGATCATGAAAAAGACAAATGCCGGACAGCTAGTGGTCTATCAGGTCTTGCAAAGTTTGCAGAAACAGGGACTGGTCCAGCTTCAGTACCATCACCGCATCCGCCGCCGGATCGAACAGGTCGCACATCCCGAAGAGATCCGGCTTCTCCATTCATCACAGAAGTCTGGTACGGAACAGCATTTTATCCCTCAGCTCTTCCGCAAATTGACCGCCTGCGCCGAAATTTCCGGCCGGAAACTGACCGTCGAATGTTTCGGCGACCGTCAGCCGGAAGAGGTCGCGGAAGAACTGACTTCCCAGGGCGTTTCCAGTTGCATCATCTGTTGCGCGAAGATCCCGGATTATGCCCTCCGCCTGAAGGAACGGATGAAGGTCTGTCTGGAACTGCTGCCCCTGCACTCCAACCGGGTGACGGTGGAATTGCGGGATTCGGCGGAAATGACCGAGGTTCAGATGACATATCTTTTCAATCACGGCTACCGGCGGATCGGCTACCTGCATTACGGCGGGAAAGATATGTTTCGATATCCAATCCAAATGCAACGGCTGATGGATTATTATCGGCTGATGGCGGAAAACGGGTTCCGTATCAATCCCGAATGGGTATTTCACTGTTCTGAAAATTGTGACAATATCGACGTTGGAATGAAGCAAATCATGAATTCCTCTCCACGTCCAGAGGCTTTAATCGTGCCGGGGCTTCTTCTCGAAGGGGTGTACACCTTCTGCCGGAAGCACAAGATCCGAATCGGCAAAGACATCGGGTTGTTCGGCTACGACGACCTCCACCAGGAACTGGTTCCGGAACCAACATTGGTTTGCAACGACCCGTTGGAGATCGCAGACAACTGCTGGCAGATGTTTCAAGCACTTGAACGAGGCGAAAAGGTCGAAGACCGTCAAACACAACTGCTGATTCGAACCGGCGCAACTCTGCCGTCAAAAATGTAATGTACACAACTTTTCGCAGATTTTCGTGAGAATGTCCCGGAAAGTTGTTTTTTTATATCCGCATGATATTCAAAACGCTCCCCAATAACAAAGATCCGAAAAGATACTCTGCTCCCGGTTCAAGGCAGTAAAAAATTTTTGAGGTCAGCAAAATGACTTCAATTTTCATAAAATCGGCATTCACTTTCATTGCGCCCTCAGCCGAAGCCAAAGACGCAACGTCTGCCGCCGGGTCGGTTCCCAGTCTGCGGAGGTTTTCGTTGTTTTGACACAGCGTAACGTATCAAACAAGTGGACAAGGCGCCCGCTAACTGAAAGACCCAAAAAACAAACGCCGAAGCCGAGAGCAAGCGTTGGTGCAAAGCACCGAGCGCGCAGGGTTGGAGCGGAATAAGCCGCTGCGGTATTCCGCAGCGGGCGCGCCTCAAGGCGCGAATGAAGTGAAACCCGAGCATCTAAGGCACCTTGCACAGCAAGGTGCCGCTGTAATCTAATGAAGCGCTTGTACCACTTCAGCCGAAGCAGACCACGCGCCAAATCCGTATGACCGCTGCACCCTGACAACACGCCGCCCCGGCCGCAAAAAAAGAGGGTCTGGGGGAAAGAAAGCGCTGGCGCCTCTTGCCCCCAAACTCCCCGGGCGCAATGAAATAAAATCCGCCTCAAGTATTCTCCCCAACCCAAATGTTTGAGCAAAGTAAAAAAGAGTATAGCTATTCACCTTGGGGAGTTGAGCATACCATTCTTTTTCTGCTTACACAATAAAAAAGGCTATTGCTTACCTTTCTTGAGGTTTTGCAACAGCCCCGTTGCTGAAAGATAAAAGCGTATCAATCAAAAAATTTCAGAGGTACAGAAAAAATAATGTCTCCCTGTTCTTTTGTCTCGGAAAAAATACGGTATTCCAGAGCATCTCCTTTGGGAGTGATTTTGAATTTTCTGTCCCAGCCCTTCATGTCATCGTCTACTGAATAAACCGGCAAAGTCATAATAGAAATCTACCCATATAGGGAATATAGCCTAAAAAAAAGAGAAATAATTGGAATAATTGGTAATCGGTGCCATTCCATACAAAGGTAATTGGTGCCATTCCATACAAATAACTTTCTATCATGCATTTGCAATTAAATTATTCTCTTTTATTATCGTTACTCGAAACGCAAACGTTCTACCCGTTTTGTTTTTCACATCAACACTGCAAGTAATGTATCATCTGTAATCCAACTTGTCAAGCGGAAACACAAAAGAGAATAATTTGCCAAGTAATCTATTGTCTATAAAAAACATACATAGAATGGCACCAATTAACTGTTTGTTCTGTATCACTCTGTAAAAATCTGTTCCTCTCAGTTGATAATATATTGCCGACCCCATTTTTTTTCAAATCAGCAAACATTTTTTTGCTCAAACTTCTGCTGTAAAGTTGCAAAAAAAGCCTTGAACGTGTATATTAAAAAATTTCATTTTTCTCATTATAATTACGGATGGAACGTTTATGAACGCAGTTACTGTTTTTTGTTTGCTTTCGGTTCTTTTGGTCATGGGGAAACTGATCCGGCTGGGAGTGCCGGTGCTTCAGCGCCTTTATCTGCCCAGTTCTGTGATCGGCGGTTTGCTGGGGTTGCTTGTCTTCAGCTTCGGCGGAAAGTATTTCCCTCCGGAAGTTTCAAAGACCATGAGCAAATTGCCCGGATTTCTCATCAATGTCATCTTTGCCGCTATCTTTCTCGGGACCATCACCCCAAAACTGAAAGAGGTGTTCCGCATGGCTCTTCCCCAGCTCTGTATGGGGCAGATGCTGGCATGGGGACAGTATGTGATCGGTCTGGGGTTGGCAGGACTCCTTTTTGTGCCCCTTTTCGGTGTCAACGCCGCCATGGGCAACTTGCTGGAGATCGGCTTTGAAGGCGGACACGGCACCGTGGGCGGCATGACCAGGACCTTTATGGATTTTAAATGGGAGGAAGGTGTCGCTCTCGGGTACACCGTCGCCACGGTGGGGATGATCCTGGGGATCCTGGTGGGAATGATGCTTATCAACTGGGCGCTGAACAAGGGACACATCAACAGTGTGCGCACATTCAGCGACAGGGACCGTGCGGAAAGGATCGGAATCTATGAGGACGGCAAACGTCCTTCTGCAGGAAGGCAGACCGTTTTATGCGACTCCATTGACTCTTTGGCGTGGCATATCGCTCTGCTGGGGATTTCCATCTGCATCGGTTACGTCACGCTCCAAGGTCTGCAATGGGGCGAAACGGCACTTCTGCCTGACTGCAAGACCAGGCTTTTTACCGGATTCCCTCTCTTTCCGTTGTGTATGATCGGCGGCGTACTGGTGCAGCTGCTCTTCCAGGGACTGAAGGTCGATTACCTTATCGACCACGGACAGATGCAGCGCCTTTCAGGAGCTTCTCTGGACTTTCTTGTGGTTGCGGCTGTCTCCACGATCCGTCTTGAAGTCGTGGCTGCCAACTGGATCCCCCTGACCATTATGATGGCGGCAGGACTTGTCTGGAGCATTTTTCTGCTCATGGTCGTTGCTCCCAAACTTTTCAAGTCGGCGTGGTTTGAATGTGCCATTGCCGAGTTCGGTCAGGGATTGGGAGTCACCGCCACCGGGCTGATGCTTCTGCGGACCGTTGACCCCGAAAGCAAAACCGTGGCGGCGGCTTCTTTCGGTTACAAACAGCTGATCCACGAACCCATTATGGGCGGAGGTCTCTGGACCGCTCTGGCGCTGACTCTGGTCTTTTCCATCGGATGGATGCCGGTCTGGCTTTTCTGTGTGGTCATGCTGGTTGTCTGGATCGTTGTTTCTGCAGTGATCATCCGCCGCAACCGCAAGTGAGAAATGGTGTTTTGTTTCGAGAAGCGGGCAGGGGAACTGCTTCTCGGAAGCTGCGGAAATTTTCTCCCAAATCGTGAAGATCTTCCCTGTTTTTAAAGATGGCTGACACAAGATGTCGTATACCGTGTTGTAAATTATGCAGTGAAGACTTTGGCAGATCTCCCGGCTGTCCCATAAACTGCAGGGAGCTTTTGCAGGGCTAATTGGTGCCATTCCATACAAATAACTTTCTATCATGCATTTGCAATTAAATTATTCTCTTTTATCGTTACTCGAAACGCAAACGTTCTACCCGTTTTGTTTTTCACATCAACACTGCAAGTAATGTATCATCTGTAATC
>JAFTIE010000025.1 GCA_017457065.1 Lentisphaeria bacterium | reverse complement strand
TTGTATTACCTGAAAAAAGAGAACAAAAAAATGCCTTATTATGCTTGCGAAGCAAGCGCTTCATGCCCCAACGGGGCGCTTCATATTTTCCGCAGGAAAATGCTTCATACGGCGGAGCCGTGCTTCATTCGATCAGCGTTCACGCTGATCGAGCTATTGGTCGTTATTGCGATCATCGCCATTCTTGCCGCCATGCTGCTGCCCGCCTTGCAGCAGGCACGGAACCGGGCACGCTCCGCCCAGTGCATCAATAAACTGAAAAATCTTGCCAGTTTCAGCGCTCAGTACAACATGGACAACAAAGACTTCATTCCCATGGCAAAGACAAGGGATGATTATCCTTACTACGCCTCCAAATGGTTCCCCGCCTGGTATCTGCTTATTTCTCCCTATATGGGGATCTACCGCAAAACGAACAGCTATGACCAGTTCAAAAATGAAGCTGACAAAACCAAAGTGGTGCGCTGCCCCATGGAGGAATCCGCCCCGGGGAAGGAAAAGTACAACTATTACAGCATCAACGGCAATGTCGCCAACAGAGCTCCCATGGTGGGTGTCATCGGCATCGGTAAGGCAACGCAGGTTCCTCTGCCGGGGTCAAAGTGCTACATCAACGATGTGAACAGCAACGATCTGATGTTCTGGAACACCAACAACGGCTACACCAACCGCCACAACAACGGTATCAATATGGTGATGTTTGACGGACATTGCGAATGGAGAGCCTACGGGTTCGTTACCGTCTACGCAAAAAAATACTGGTACACCATCTTCAACTTCTGGGGTACAAAGGTAACTTACAGATAATACAACTCTGACACAATAAGGAAAGAAAATGAAATCAAAAAAATTTGCGGTACTGCTTTGCTGCTGTGCCGCCATGTTGTCGGCAAAGGAGCTTTATCCTGCCGGGGACTTTGAAGGGAAAGAGATCAAACCCCTTCACATCATGCGGGGCGACTTCACCACGGGCAAGCGCCAGGTCGCCAAAACAAGCGATGTCTTTGAAAGAGTCCAGAACGAGAAGGTTTTCGCAGGAAAACAGTCTCTTCTCATTGAATCCCGGATCAACGGCAACCACTCCATCAATCTGCACAACCTCAAGATCACTCCCGGCAAAAAGTACGAATTCAGCTGGCGGTATTTCATTGCTGAGCGCAAAAGCGACAAATTTTCCGTTTCAGGCAGAGTGACCTTCCGTGAAAAGAACAAGGTCGTCCGCCACATGTTCCCCGTTGGCAATGCGACGCCGGGGCAGTGGCATCAGGTCAAGCTCCAGTTCTATCCCCCTGTGGGGGCGGACTCCTTCAGCACCACCATCTGGGTGGGCAGAGGAAAGTACCGGGTCTATCTGGATGATGTGAGAGTTTCTGAATTTGAAGAAGGCAAAACCCCTGTGGCTGACAGCAATACCTTCATGCTCAAGGATTCAAAGGATCTCAAGATCTGGAAACAGACCAACTACCGCCGTATCAATGCTTTCTCCATCCCCGAAAATCTGAAGAAGGCTTCAGTGGTCAAACTGACTGCCGCCGCCAACGAAATGGAGCCCTTCCAGCTGGCGGTCTTCCCCAAAAATCCTCTGAAACAGCTGAGTGTTTCCATCTCTGACTTCAAGGGCAAAAACGGTGTTATTGCCGCTAAAAACCACACTGCCGGCATTTTGCTTTACGTCCACGTCAAAAATCCTGCCAACCCCACCCTCAAAGGTGACATGGCGGACCCCATCGCCGATGATGCTTTCACCGATGCTCCCGCCGGAAAGAACACCATCTTCTATGTGCGTATTTTCGCCCCCAAAGGCACCAAAGCAGGGGTCTACAAAGGTTCTGTCACCCTGAAATCTCAGAACAAAGCTCTTGCGGTGATCCCGGTGGAACTGACGGTCCGCAACTTTGAACTGCCCGACGTGCCCAATCTGCGCACCTTCTTCTACGGCGCCCCCGGCGTGACAAGAAGACTCTACCGCGACTCCAGATCCTATGAACAGGTTCGCGCCAACTTCATCAAGATCTACAAGAATCACCGCATGGCGGGCAACCAGTGCATCCACGCCGTTCTCCCCAAATACGAGATCAGAAACGGCAGACTCATCGTTACCGACTGGAGCGAATTTGACAAGCAGACCCGTGAGTTCTACCGCATCGGTCAGCGGAGCTTCACCGTTCCCGGGCTGGGTATGCTGGGTGACAACGGACGCTGGTTCGGCGGCGCCAAAGGTCCCAGAGTTTTCGGACACAGCATCGACTCTGCTCTGGGACGGCAGCTGGCAGGGGACTACGCCCGTCAGTTCCACGAACACTGGCAGACCCTCAAACTGCCCGGTGCCCGCTACTACGCCTACATCTACGACGAACCCGCCGCCAAGGCTTACAAACGGCTCAACGCCTTTACTGCAGCGGTCCTCAAAGAGGCTCCCAAGTTCCGTTTCTTCGTGACCCACCGCATGGATCCTGAACTGAAAAACATCACCATCCACTGTATTCCTTTCGGTCCCGGCCATGTGAATCCCGAACTTGAAAAGGGCAAAGAGAACTTCTACTACAACTGGGGTCAGCCCATGGACCACAGAAACTACATCAAGAGCCGTCTTTACGCCTGGCAGATCGTCGCCAACGGCGGACAGGGAGGTCTTATGTGGCAGACCACCGCCACCCGTCCCGGTGTGAATCCCTGGACCGATCTGGAAAAAGTCCACCGCTCAGGTCCTGTTGCCACCACCATCTTCCCCGCCCGCACCAAAGGCGGTGAACTGGTTCCCACGCTCCGTCTGGCACAGGTCCGTGAAGCTATTGACGATGCCGACTACCTTTTCATTCTGAGGAACAAGGTGGAAAAATACTTTCCCGGCATGGGACACAAGTACATGCTTTCCCGCATCAAAGACCTGATCCCTGAACTGCCCTTCGGCTTCGTCAACGACTCCGAACTGCTCTATGCTGTCCGCAGCCGTCTGGGGGACGAGATCGAAAACTTTGACAAAGCTCCTGTTTCCCTTGTGACCAGTATGCCTGCCTGCTACGCCGCAACAGAGGTCTCTGAAGTTGAGATCCGGGTCTATGGACCCAAGGGCGCCCAGGTGACGGTCAACGGCGTCAAAGCCGGTGTCATTTCAGGTAAATTCCTGAGCAGAAAGATCCAGTTGAGCAAGTTCGGCAGGAATGTGATCCCCGTCAAGGTGACTTTCAAAGGCAAGACAAAGAGCAGCGAACTGGTCTTTACCTTGAAGCGTGACCCCAATCTGGTGAAACTGGAATCCATCGTCAAAGAACTTGACAAACGGAAACTTGATACTGCCCTTTTCAAAACCTTCATCAAAAAGGCTTCTTCAGGCATCTACACCGCCGCCATGAGAAGTGAGTGTGTCAGGCAGGTCGCTTCTGCCAGTTGTGCGCTTCTCAAGAGCCGTCTGGCTCTGGTCAAAAAGAGTAAGAATCCCCTTGTCAATGCGGTCAACGATCAGGCAAAGTGGATGTTTGACAACCAGCTTTATGAACGTGCCGCCTACTATCTGGATCTGGCAGGAGAGTTTGCCAAAACCGGTTTGTCCCCCAAATCCAAGCTCAAGATCACTCCTGTGAAGCTCCACGGTAACTTCGGTTACAAGATCTCCAACGGACTCATTGAGTTCACGCTTCTTGAGGTGGGCGGCAGGATCATCTCTTTCAAGGTCAATGGCGTTGAATGTTTCGCCGCCAAAGCTCTTGACAAATCCTATCCCCTGAAAATACGCGCCGGTAAGCTCTACGAGCAGTTCACTCACATGTCCATGCCCAATCTGGGCGGCTACGAGGATGCGGGTCTTGAAGTGCTGCCTGAATCCGCCGTTGACTGGGATATCGCCGTCAAGGAGATCTCAAACAAACGCATCGCTCTTGAAGCTTCCATGCTCATGCGTGGTAAGATGTTCCGTATTTCCCGTATCATGAGCATCGTTCCCGGGAAACCTGAGCTGAAGATCGACTACACCATTTCCAACGTCTTCCCCTCAGAGTTCAAATCCGACGATCCCACCCACTATCACTTCCCCTGGCGCGGACGTCTGAGCCCCAGGATCGGCGACAACTCTCAGGGCGATGCCATTGAAGTGCCGACCTTGAAAAAGCTCAAACAGACCTTCTTTGATGTGAAGCAGCCCATCTTCTACGAAGAGCGTTCCGTGCCTCTGACCGAATCCCGTCTGGGCAGCTACAACGCTCAGAAGAAGACCGGATTCACCTGGAAGTTTGATCCTGCGATCCGTTACGCCTATTTGTGGTTCAACACCAAAGGCGACCACAACGGCAGGAACAAGATCTACACTCTTGAGATCTTCCGCTCCTTCTACGGCAACACGCCGGGCGTTGCGGGGAACACCCCCTTCTACATCGAACCCGGCAAGTCGGTAAGCTTTTCCATGAGTTTCACCGGCAGAACAGGAAAATAAGTTTTCTTCCCGCCTTCCGGGGCTGTTGCAAAACCTTAAAAGAGGTGAGCAGCAGCCTTCTGTTTTTTGTACGAAGGAGAGGAGTTACTTTGACAGCGGTCCAGAATGGGCTGCAGCAGACCGGGAATGTGGTACTCCTTGAAAGCTGCCAGCTGTGAGGGGTTGGCATTTTTCCGCTTGCGCCGGGGAGGAATGAAGATCTCTTCCAGACGGTCGTAAGTAAGAATTTTTGGCAGTTCCCATTACGGAAAATCTGCAATTTCAAGTTGAAATTTTGCCTTTGCAGTGCTATATTGTGGAGTGTTTATTTTAACCAACAGGAAAGGCGAAAAAACAGAACTGAAAACCATTTGAACTGA
>JAFTIE010000219.1 GCA_017457065.1 Lentisphaeria bacterium | reverse complement strand
GTTCCATTCCAACACCTTTTCCAAATCACATTTTGTGAAAAGCACCAGCTCGGCGGCGGCAAAAAGTGCGGGATATTTCAAGGGTTTTTCCTCCCCTTCCGGAGTTGAAAGAAGGGCGATTTTTGCGTTTTCACCCAGATCAAAAGCCACGGGACAGACCAGATTGCCTACATTTTCAATAAAGAGGATCCGGGTGTTTTCAGGAACGGCTTCTTTCAGGACCTTTTGGATCCTTGCCGCATCAAGGTGGCAGCTGGAATGGGTTTCTATCTGAGTGACGGCGGCATTGGTGCTCTGCATACGCTCGGCATCAAAGGAGCCGTACTGATCCCCCACGATAACGGCGGCGGGGATATGCCGTTTCTCAAGTTCTTTGAGCGTTTCCACCAGCAGAGAGGTTTTTCCGGAACCGGGGGAGGAGATCAGATTGAAAACCAAAATCTTCCTCTCTTTGAACCACTGCCTGTTAGCAGCGGCAATGGCATCATTTGAAGCCAGCACCGCACTGCCGATGGCGACCTCTCTTGACAGTGACCCGTCATGGGTATGGGTATAACTTTTGCCGTCGGCGCCCACATGAGTGTGGGGAACGCCATGTTCATGGCTGTGGTGATGGGAACCATGTTCATGATGGTGCCCTGAACATCCGCAATCTTTACACATTTTCTATCTCTGCACTTTCTAAAATAAATTCACTGCCGCTTTCCCGGTGCAGAGACTCTCTGCCGCAGGATGGACATTTTATCTGCCAATTATCAAACTCAAACGCACTGCCGCAGTTACGGCAGGAGTGTTTCACTTTTGCCATGCGGATCTTGAGAATACATCTTTCAAGTCCGCTCCCCGGAAAATTGGCAAGAGCCGGTTCCCAGGCGAATTTCAGCGCCTCAGGATCGATCCCCGAAAAGGGACCGATACTCAAATTTGCTGCAGTGATCTTCACAGCGTGTTCTTTCATATATTTTATCAGGCTCTCAGCAAGAGAGGTGGCAATGGCAAGTTCGTGCATTGTTTGTCACCTTTCCTTCAGCATATCCGCGGCAGCTGATCGCCTGTGGGGGGCTTGAGCTCTCTCAAAGCACCCCAGCTGTTTTTTATGACGGCATCACCTTTGCCGCCTGAGGCTTCACCGATGAAGGCGGCATGGGCGAATCCCGGAACTCTTCTCAAAGCTGCAAGACAATCTTGTGCTCCATCCGCTGCGACCACGGCAACGAAACACCCCTCACAGGCGGCGAATCCGGGATCGACTCCCAGCAGCTTTGCCACGGCTGATGCTTCAGGAGTGACGGGGAGCGCCTCTTCCTCAAGAATGACGCCGCAGGGAGCGTTTTCAAAGATCTCTTTCACAATGCCCCAGACGCCGCCCCGGGTGGCATCGCGCATGAATTTAAGTTTGTTGCCGGCTCTTTGGCTGAGGAGTTCAACGGCTTTTCCGAGAAAAGCGCAATCGCTTGCCAGAGTGCCGCTTTCAAGACCGTAACGCTCTGCCATGATACTCAGCCCGTGTTCTCCGGCAGGACCGCTGACGATGATCTTGTCTGAAGCTTCTATACGCTCTGCGCCAAGTGTTATGCCGGGGCGTTTGAAGCCTATACCTGAAGTGTTGATATAGATGCCGTCTCCAGCACCTTTGGGAACCACTTTGGTGTCTCCTGTGACGATGGAAACGCCGCAGAGATCAGCTGTTTCTTTCATGGAGCTGAGGATCTGCCGCAGCTCTTCAATGCTCAATCCCTCTTCAATAATGAGACTGCAGCTCAGGTAACGGGGGATGCCCCCTGCCATGAGTATATCGTTGACTGTTCCTGTGACCGCCAGTTTCCCGATATCGCCCCCTTTGAAAAAGCGTGGCGTAATGACGAAGCTGTCACTTGAAAAGACCAGACCTTCCGGTGTGACGGCTCCATCGGGCAGGGGCGCAAGAAGGGGATCGGAAAAGTGTTTGACTATTTCCTCTCTGATCAGATCGTTCTGGAGCGTCCCGCCGCCACCGTGTGCCATGGTAATAAAATTTTTCATCGTCCCCCCCTTCCGTAGATAAATGCGGCGGCACAGCTGCCTTCGGTACTTGCCATACAGGCGCCTGCAGGATTTTCAGGAGTGCACATCTTGCCGAAAAGAGGACAGCTTTCAGGGGTTGCGTTTCCTGAAATGACCTCCCCGCAGCGGCATGAAGGGTTCTCTTTGACCTGTATGGAGTCAAGGACGTAAAGTTTTGAAGCATCCCAGTGGGCGAATTCCTCTTTGAGTACTCTGCCGCTTCCGGGGATCATGCCCAGCCCCCGCCAAACCCCTGCGGAAAGAGAAAAATAGCGCCCGATCAGTTCCAAAGCCCCTTTGCAGCCAGACTGGGAGACTGCCTGGGGGTAATTGTTCAGGAGATGATCTTTCTTTCCTTCCGCAACTGCCTGAAGGAGCAGAAGGAGGCTGTGGAGGATATTTTCAGGGTCAAAACCTGAAACGACTCCCGGCACGGGAAGATCGGCAAAGTGTTCAACTCCTGTGACGCTTGCCACATGTCCCGGCAGCAGCAGCGCCGAAAGACGGCAGTTGTCACAGAGGGACGAGAGAACAGGCTTGATCTCCTTGAAATCAGAAAGAAGAGAAAAGTTTTCGCAGTTTTTTTCTTCCAGTTCAGCCATCAGCGCTGCCGCTGCACCTATGGTGGGGGCAAATCCCACAGCGGCAAAAACCACTTTGAGCTGAGGATTGGCAAGAGCAAACGCCAGGGCATCGGCGGGGGAGTAGACCACTTTCAGATTTTTTTCGCCGGCAAGTGTCCCATTTGCACCCGGGATCCTCAACAGATCCCCGAAAACAGCGACCGTTATCCCCTGACGGAGCAGATAACGGATCTTTTCAATGAAAGTTGCTCCCGACACGCATACCGGACACCCCGGACCTGAAATCAGAGTTACATTTTCAGGCAGCAGGGAACGCAAATCGTAGCGGGCTATGGCATGTGTATGGGTTCCGCACACCTCCATGATCCGCAACTTGGTATCGCATGATGCTGTTGCCGCGGCAAGAGCATCACGCCAGAAATTGGCACTTTTCAAATCCACTGCTGTCTTAAAACCTTGACTTTGACCGGGTATAATTTTCCTTCAATTCTTCCATGACTTCGAGTTGTTCCCGGGCGGCTTCAATATCTACTTTTTCAATGGCATAACCGGCATGTACAAGAACGTGATCTCCAACTTGGAGCGTATCAAGCAACCGCCAGCTTATTTTGCGGGAGATTCCGTCAAGTTCAGCAATACACTCTTTGCCGGGAAGCAGCTCTTTTACACACATGGGCCAGGCGATACACATAGATATTTTTTTACCTTAACTTTCTCAATATCACAAAACTTGTATAATTTACACCCCCCATCCGTAAAATGCAATAGCAAACATGCCAAATCCTTGTTTTTTTGGGAGAAATTGTGCTTTGCTTTCAAGAAAAATTGAAAAATTGCCGGAAAATATTTAACACTGTAATTAAGTATTTTTATATTGATAAAAAAATACTTTTCTCTGCGAATAACAAAGAAAAGTATGTAATATAGAAAATAAAGAGTGTTTCAAGAATACTGTCATTCCAGAAACACGATCTCCATCTTTCCGGAAATTCCGCAATTTTCATCATCTCTTTCAAATTGGCAGAAGCGATTTGCATAAGAGTTTTTCCATTGGGCAGGCTCCAGTTCCTCTTTGAAACAGCGGAAAAATTCGTTTCCGGCGGAACTGGCAATACGCAGCTCAAGTTTGTTGATCCCCTTTTTGAGTTGGACTTCAAAGATCCAGGGGGCGGCATAACGCCATGGGGTATCAATGCCGTTGACTTTGAGAAAAGCTGCGTGTTCGATATTTTCAAATACCAGAAGCGCTTTTCCTGCCCGTGGACTTTCGATACTGCTCTGCAAAGTCAGGAAACCGGAAAAGTTTTTGTCGATCTCTCTGTAATTGCCGGAGTCGGGCAGGGGAATGGAACAGTTTTCTTTTCTGAAAAATGTGGGCCCCTTCAAAGACATCTGCATTTTTTCCACTCTGCTGATCTTCCAGACGGGGGAAATGCGTTCTCTTTTGCCGCACCGGGGCAAGGCGGGGGCAGGAGCGTTTTTGAGCAGTATACGCAGTGTTTCGGGGAACATCGGCACAGACACCGTATTCTTATGGTACTGTACCGGGGCATAGATGGAAGAAACGGGATCAGGGGGCAGCAATTCTCCGTAAGAATCTTCAGACTCAAAGGTGAAAGTTTTTGTTTCATTTGAAGGGTTGAAAACCATCAGGGCTTCCCCTTCAGGACGCATGACCGGCAAGAGATAACAGCCGGAGTTGCCCACTTCTCTGACAGCTGCAAACTTTTTGATGTCTGCCGGGATCCCATATTCCACTCTGGGGAAATCTTCAAAACCTTTCAAGGGCTTTGAAGAGGGGACGATCAGCAGTTGTGGGCGTTCCTTGCTGCGGAGATCTTTTTCTTCTGCAAAACGGTAAAAGACACCCGCCTCATCAAGTTTACGGCAGAGCTCCTCCACATGACGGGCATGAACAAAGTGTTTTTCCGGAGCTTTTTTATCCAAGTCGTGAACGGGATGTTCAAGGTGTTCCCACACCCAGACCGCAGGTTTCAGAGCCCCCGTGTCAAAGTTGCCTGCCCATTTCCAGAAACTGTTCAATGCAGGGAAGGCACACCAAACAGGATTTCTGGGAGAAAAATCAGTGCTGCAGCAGATCTTTCTTTTACCCCGGTCGCTGTAGAGACAGGGCATGGGGAGAATACGGTTGATGCCTTTTATCAAAAGTTCATTTGCCGCACAGCTCATGACCCGGGGAGTGATAAAGTAGGTGTAGACGTTGAAGCATTCGCACAACGCTTCTTTCCGGTTGTTTCTGATGGCGGCAGAAGAGGCGAATCGGGCAAAAGTTCCATGTTTCCCCCCGGGGTAGATCTGGCGCCAGATGGTGTCCACGCCGGGAACATGAAATCCGTCAAGACGGCGGATGAATTCCCCCTGATCGCCGCTGATGAAATACTCATCTTCCCCGTTCAGATGTCCTTCAAGGTCGATATGATGCTTTTCGCACCATTTGCCCAGAACTTCGGAGTAGTTTTCAGCAAAGAGCTCAGTACATACAGCAATATATCTCCTCCGTGCCTCCGGAGCTCCGGGCAGATCCCGTGTGCCGTGCCACAAACAGGGGAGGATATCTTTTTCAAAAGTGCAGTTATAGCGCTCTTTGAAAAGTTTATCCATACCCGGGGAGTAACGCACCTTGTTTTCCCAGCTCAGACAGCGCCAGAAAGGTTCATCGGTAAAAATCCCCCGGATGGTTTTGCCGAATTCACTGCCGAAGTGACGGTAGTAAAGCTCATGGGTCATTGCAATGAAGTGTTCCGTTGTCTGTTTGACGAAAAGGTCCGGGATATCTGAGAGCTCTTTTATAATGTTGCCATTTTCGTCTTTGACCATATAGACAGCCCGGTCCTGAGGGAATTTTTTGACCAGACGGTCAAGGACTCCTCCTGAGGGCCACCCGCCTTCATCGTAGAGCATGAGGTAAAGTCCAAGGCGTTTGCACTCCTGTAAGGTGTAAGCGGTCAGCTCAAAGTACTTTTTGCCAAGATAAGAGATATTCATTCCCTGAAAGAAATTCCATTTGTGGAATTCATCAGGCATGGGATGAAGATAAACAGACTCAAATCCCGCCTCTTTGATACTTTCGAGCTGGCGGCGGATACCCGGTAAAGAGGGATCTGCGTTCCAGTACCAGAAGATACCTGTTGAGATCTTTTTTTTGTTCATGGAAGAGCTCTTGAGTTATTTCAGTTCAAGGAGCAGACATCTGGGATGTTTGTTCTGAACTGTGATTTTTCCGTTGCGTGTTTTGAAAATTTCCCCTGTGAAAAGATCACGGGCATACTTGTATTTTTTGCCGATATCGACGGTGATTTTTCCGGAGCGGTCGAGCTGCCCTTTCTGGATCAGACTTTCAGGAGGAATATGACCGTCGGCAAAGGAAAAGACCATCATGACTTTGTCGTTTCTTCTGACCATAGATCCGGCAGCAGTGTATTTCCGGCATCCGGCTTCTGTGAAGATCCTGTGCCACCAGGCGCTTGAAGTCATGGGGATCCCGGCAAACACACTCTTTGCGCCGCCTTTGAGCTCTTTTACGGCGGCGGCAACGGTTTTGTCATTGCTGTAGTTGGCAAGGACTTTTGCCTTGGCATCGGTGCTGATGATCCGGGGACCGATCTTCATATACCGGTCGAGGGGGGGCGCAATTTCTCTGTTCTGCTGATCTCTGGCTGAAACAGGAAGCACTTTTTTGATGAACTTCAAATCAATGCCGGTAAGTTCGCTCATGGCACGGGAAGAGTATCCGGCAGGAGTAATGAGACCGGGGGCATAGTTCCACACGGCAGTAACTCCCGGACGGCGGAGTTTTTTCAGCAGTGCGGATTTCTGTTTTTGAGTTATTTCAAAGGAGTTGAGAAAGACAACACAGCGGTAATCGTTTTGTGAATCAAGATAATCTTCCAGTGCCAGCAGATCATAGGCGAAACCTGAAAAGTTCATGGTTTGAAGAGGGAATGTCACCAGCGTATCGGAAAAAGGACGGGTTTTTCCGTAGCTGGGGTGCCCCTGTTTCCAAATCTGGTCATGGTCGAGGATCACTGCAATATCGGCGCTTTTGCGTGGAGGTGCGTTAAAAAGTTTTTTCCACACCTTTACACCGGCGGCGAGGGGGTCAAGAGTTTCTGCAGTGTTGAAACGGTAGCTTGAGGAAAAGGGGACCAGGTGGAATCCTGTCCCTGAGAAAAAGCAGTTGGCAATGACCTTGCTCATGGTGGCACGGGTTTCCTCCGGAGTCTTGCACTGCCACTGTTTTTCACAGGTGTTGTCGTGATGGGGACGGATATCCGCTTCAACGCTTGAAAGTTTCCCGTAACGGTGGAAGACGCTGTGATTGTGACGGTGGAGACCGTCGGTCAGATTGTAACCTCTGGTGGTGGCGTACATGATATCCACATCGGGGGATTTCAGCATCTCTTCAAAGAAAGCGCTGCTGCCTTCGGGGGGATAACCGAGGATGATATACCCTGAGAAGCATCCGGCAAGTCTGCCGGGGAGGTACTTTTTGATCGCCTTCATCTGACGGTGGATGTATCCTGAAAATTCTTTGTGGTAACAGGTATAATAGTCCAGGACCCGGCGGTCTTTGGGATCTCCTGTATCGCGCAGATACATTCCGTCAGCACTTACAGCGAAATCGCTTGCGCGACCTTCCCTGTTTATTGCCGAAAGTATTG
>JAFTIE010000218.1 GCA_017457065.1 Lentisphaeria bacterium | reverse complement strand
GGCTCCGCCGTATGAAGCATTTTCCTGCGGAAAATATGAAGCGCCCCGTTGGGGCATGAAGCGCTTGCTTCGCAAGCATAATAAGGCATTTTTTTGTTCTCTTTTTTCAGGTAATACAACGGAAAAACACCTGTTTGACAAGTTTTACTCACCAGCAGTTCGATCAACGTAAACGCTTTTCCGGCAGGGCGCCCGCTGCGGGCAGCCGGAACCGTCAGGGAAACATCTTTCCGGAAAATTCTACTCATTCCATCATACTCCTGAAGGGGTGCAAGTTACTGTTATTGTAAAGAATACGATCTGTCTTCTGATAGAATACTCCCTGACAGCAAAAAAGTCAAGCCCTGACGGGGCGAAAAGTTGATTTTTTTCAACTTTCCGCCCCAATACTCTGTCAGGGAAGTTCCTCCAGTCTGACATCGTCGAACCAGGCTTTGCCGGTGCCGTAAAGAATACGCATCCACAAATAGGGGTTGCCCTTAGTCTGGGGTTTGGCGGTGTAGACGGTTTCGTGGAAGATCCAGGGCAGAGTGCCCGAGGGCTTTCTGACGGGGTACCAGTTGTTGCCCATGTTGGCAAAGTTGGCACAGACGCCCCCGCTGCGTTTGGAAATAGCCACGTTTTCGGTCTTTACAAAGAAGGAAAGACGGTACTTTTTCCCGGGGATGAGCTTTTTATAGATGGTCTGTGCAACGAGGGGATCTTTGCCGAAGATCTGCATACTGCAGGGCGCGGAAACAAAGTTATCAAAGTCCAGCTTGATCTTTTTGCTGCCGTGCCAGCCCCCAGCCCACTTGCCGTTCAAATAGAGCCCGTAGTTGCCGTTGGGGCTTTTGGGGAGTGAAAAGTCGCTGTTGACAAGGATGTTGCGGTCCTTTTCAAAGGTGACGGTGCCAAAGTTCTCAACATCGTGGAACCCTTTGACAAAGGGACCCCAGCAGTAGTACTGTTCGTAATCGTTCCCGGACTTGAGGATGCGGTTGCGGCAGAAGTTCCCCACCAGCTGCCCCTTGAATCCGGGGAGATTTTTCAAAGGCAGAGTCACCACGGCGGTCCACTCTTTTGTTCCTTTGGTGATCTTGACCTTTGCGCCTGACTCCCAGGCGGGAGTCCCCACCTTTTTGCCGCCCCAGGAGATCTCTTTCTGGTCGAAAAAGTCGCCGTTGGAGTTGATGATGATCTGGTAAAAGGTCTTGCGGTCGCAGGAGGGGTTGAGGAAAAGTTCGATGCCGTTGTCTTTCCAGACCTCAATATCGTCGTGTTTGCGCTTGACAGCAAGAAGATCGGCAAGACGGGGCTCTTCACAGCGGAACGTGACCACCAGATTTTCCTTGTCCACAGCGAACTTCACCCCGGTGGTGACGGTGGTTTTCTTTTTGGTCCTGTTGTTGAGAAGCAGAGGACGCAGGAAAAGTTCGCCCCCCTTTTCAGCGTAGAACTTGAATCCCCGCACAGCGTTGGAGTAGGCACGGTAGGCTTCAGAAGCCCTGACCATGGGGGCGTACAGATTCTTTTCCATGAAGGCGATGCGTTTGGACTCCATGCTGTTTTTCGGGACAGCTTTGAGGGCTTTGTCAAAGAGTCCTTTAAGCCGTTTCAGCTCAGCGGGTGAGTAGACTTTGTTCCACAGATCGTAGTCTGAGGGCACGGAGGTCACAGGTCCCAGTGCCGTATCCACGGTGCGTCCGGCGATCTCTTTCAGCCATTTGCGTTCAAAAGTAGTGTAGATCTCTTCCATAAAGGGAGCGCCCTTGCCGAACATGAGAAGGTAGTGCTCCTTGAGTATGGCGCGGTGGTCGGCTTTGGTGTCCCAGGTGACCCGGCTCATGATGTAGTAGTTGAGGTAGTGGAAAAGGAAGTGTTTGCCTTCAGATTCGCCGAAAGCCCCATCTACCCAGGGGGAAACGGCTTTGTAGTAGTCCCCCATTGCCACGGGGGTCATGTAGGGCACATCGTAGATCCTGATGCTGAATCCCACGTTGATGTAGTTCCACAAAAAGACCTTGTGGTTGAGCTTTTTGCCCCATGCCTTGAGCCGTTTTTTGTCTGTCTCCAAGCTGCTCTTGTACCAGGGGCCGCCGGTAGCGACCTGGACTTTGATGTTGTCGGGGACTTTCGCTGCGGGGATGCCGCCGTAGGGGGTGTAGGACATCATGCCCAGTTTGCCGTCGAGACCTTCTTTTTTCAGACGGTTCGCCCATGAGATCACATGGTTCCAGATGAAGTCGGTGGCATACTGGGGATTTTTGCCTTTAGTGCTGACCAGAGGGAGACATTTGGGACAGCGGCAGCCCTCCATGGAGTCCTGAGGCATGACGTCGATGATGTTGCCTGAAACGTTGACATTGGGACCCCATCCGTAGGCGGTGCCGCGGTAGTTGAGGATCTTGCGCTTTGAGGCGGGTTCCCCTTTGAAGAAGGAACGCACATCCTGATAGATCTCCTCAGTGACGCCGCTGTTGAAGCAGAGCTGACCTGCAAAGTGTGAGCCCGCCACATTGCTGCGGGTGCCGTTGCTGCTGACGGCGAAGTATTCAGGATGACTCTTGCCGAAACGCTGGATGTATTTGAAGTGGTTCAATCCGTGGCAGACGATGTAATTGTCGCTGCCCAGGCGCAGACGGTGGAGATTCAAATTTTTAAGGGCAAGGCGCTTGGCGGGAGTCACCTTGTCGAACCACTCTCCGTCATGCCAGGTGTAGACCCGGCGGATGGTGTAGTCCGGACGGTCAAAGAGGTCGATAGCGGGGATCTCCAGTGCCGCCTTTTTGGGGATGATGGTCCCCATTTCTCCGGGGAAATACATGCGCACTCCGGCGAACTTTTCCAGAAAGGCGTAGACACCCATTTCTGTGCCCCGGTTGTACCGCTGGGTGGCGGCGCCGCCTTTTTCAACGGCGTAGAAGGCGTTGGCTTTGGGGTCATCGAGACCTGCGATGAAGATGTTGTTGTTCAAGGTCTTGATGTAGAATCCCTCTTTGCAGAGCTTTTTGAAATCCAGCTTTGCCTGACGGCTCCAGGTGTTGTCCCCCAGAATGATGGAAACCTTCCCCGGCGTCACCTTGTTGACGATGGGGATTTTTTTGCCGAAGATCTCAGAGAGGAAGTACTGGAGCTCCTGAGCCGCAAAGCGCACTGTGCTTGGGGCTTTGGGGGCAATGACGATCTGAGTGTTCCCCGCTGTTGCGGTGATCTTCTTTTTGGCGTTGATTTTTGCGTACCGTTCAGGACGCAGCTCTGAATCGGGCACTCCCGCCCCGTGGAGCAGGGCAAAGGCACCGCAAAGCAGAAGCAGTAAACTTTTTTTCATTTTGCTTTGATTCCTTGTGTTATGTTGTTTTATGTGTCAAGCAGTTTTTTGAAATTGCCTCATCAATCTGTTCTGTTGTGGTAGTAGTTCCCGGGGAGCGTGGGGATCCAGAAGGGTGAAAGTCCCCCGTTGGTGCGGAATGTTCCCGGACGGCGGGCGGCGGCGTGACCGTCAAAGAAAAGCATATTTGCCTTGCCGCTGTGAAGATAGAAAAAATTGGTCATGGTCGCGGTTTCCACGCCGTTGATATTGGCACGGCCGTCGCTCATGAGCATGAGACGGGTGGGGAAGGTGCATTTTCTGTAATAACTTGAGGTAGTAGATGAGTTGATGGTCACATTGTACCCCCAGCCGGTCTCATAATCGTAAGTCATGCTTGACGGAGGACGCCAGGTGATCCAGTCACTGCAGGTGAATTTCCCCCGCTTTCCCGTCTTGTAGATCCGGAAAAAGCTGTTGTTGCTATTGGGTTCGATGTATTCACCGATCTTGACAGACCAGCTGGTATCATTGGAAGGGTTGTATTTGGGAACATTGTGGTACTGGTCAATATACATGGTCCAGTATTTCCCCAGCTGGGAAAGGGTGTTCATACAGGCGGTTTCCCGGGCTCTTGCCCGTGCTTGCTGCAGAGCGGGCAGCAACATGGCGGCAAGAATGGCAATTATTGCGATCACAACCAATAGTTCGATCAGCGTGAACGCTGATCGAATGAAGCACGGCTCCGCCGTATGAAGCATTTTCCTGCGGAAAATATGAAGCGCACTTTCAGTGCATGAAGCGCTTGCTTCGCAAGCATTATAAGGCATTTTTTTTGATTGTTTCTTGAGGTAATACAACGGCAAAACACCTATTTGACAAGTTACACTCACCAGAAGTTCGATCAGCGTGAATCTGCCGGAGCGTTTACTGCTCTGCAGACCGTCAGAGAGGGATCTTTTCGAGAAATGTTTCATACACAGGTTCTTTCTTTTGTTTTTGAAAGGTATGTTTTTTCCGGAATAAGTTCAACTCTTTTTTCCTTTTTCCTTCTCTGCCGCAAGCCTTCCCATGGCGGCAGAGCGCATGACTTCGTGACTTGAGCCGATGCCGAAAAGTCCCGGCTCAGGGTACCAGGAGTCAACGACGGTCTTGCCGTTGACCTGAGATTGACGGAATACGTTAAAGGTGGGTTTGGATTCCAGCTGACTGCGGAGCACGGAAAATCCGGCGCGCCAGGAGCCGTCTTTGAAGGCTTGGAACTTCACCTTTTCAGGGATCAGAAAACGGTTGTTTATTTTCATCTGCCCTGCTGAGGAAAATGCCGCCACCTGAGGCATGGAGGAGTACAGTTCATCGCAAAAGATGAAGTAGATCCTGTCCGCCGAAGGATTTTCAAGAGGACGGCACTCCGCCGTGAAATGGAGATATTTCCCGGTACTTTTCATGGTCCAGCTGAAACTCTTCTGATCATGGAGTTCCCCCGGACGGCAGGTCAGGGCAAAGGAGCCTTCGGGGAACCGGGGGGACTCTCCCGCAGCCAGACGGCGGCGCAGATCGGGGAGCTCTTCTGCAAGAGTTTTTTCAAGGAGTGTGATCCTTTCAGCCAGTGTTTCCGGGGTGAACTTCATATTTTCCGATTCAGAGTGGTAGCCGATGAGAAACTCTCTGCGGCAGATTTCCATCATGGTTCTGCTGTTTTCGATCTCCTGACGGATGATCTTTTCCATCTCTTTAAGGACGTTGCTGCTGCCCTCATACAGTTTCCTCCGCAGCAGATAGAACCGTGCGATGTGCCATCCGGACTCAAGGAGCAGACCCACGGCGTGAGCGTAGTCGATCTCGGTGAGTTTGGAGGGGATCTCTGCATACTTTTCTCTCAGGGGGAGCAGATGCTCCAGACCTTTGCGGTAGGTCTTTGCCATGAGGGCGGCTTGTTTTTCCATTTTCTCAAGGGTGAATGTTCCGAGACATCTGCCGATGCTGTCGCCGCTGACGGGGTAGGGTTTCCATGAGGCGTAGAGCTCCCCGAAACGGACTTCCGGATAGAGGGGCCAGGTGATGCCGTGGTGGAAAGGTCCGTTGTACTGGATGTCAGTACACAAGGGATAGCAGTAGTAGCCTTTGGAAAAGTATTTCCACGCCTCTGCCGCAACGGGGGCATCTTCGCCCCACTCCTCTTCCGCAAGAGCGGTGAGGAACTCCTGCTCTGAGCGTTTGAAATCCCATGAGCCCAGAAGGGCGGCGGCGCGGTTCATCACGCCGGGGAAGGAGCCGAAATACCAGCAGTACATGACGGTGTCCACCTGGTGTTCCGTCAGGAACTTGTACTTTGCATAAAGGAGTCCCGGCACCGGGATCACCGGCACTGTGGCAAGTTCGTGTCCGTTAGAGATCTGCAGTTTGGCGCCGCAGCGGACACCCCTTTTCTCAAGGTGTTTTGCCAGCTTGCTGAACCGGGGGGCAGGTCCTTTTTTGGAGTTCCAGTAATCGCCGCCCCTCAGGGCGACGCCCTGTTGTCTGACGGAAATACCGGATTCAAAGTTATAGAGGTTGACCACTCCTTCGGGAACTCCTGCGGCGCTGTCGCAGACCCAGGGGGCGCACTCCTTTGCCGGACTTGAATGGTAGAACCATGAGATCATTTCCGCTTCGGGAGCAGCCTCTTTCATCCCCTTGACCATGGGGTCAAGAAGGTTGCGCAGTATCTGCGGCGCCGGCAGTTTTGAACATCTGGGGCAGCTGAATCCGGGGATGGGATTGAAGAAACAGCTTGAAAGCTGTTCGCCGCTGGTGATATTCAGAAGCCCGCCCAGACCCGGCACCCGGGAAAAAAGGTTGCGGGTCTGTTCGTAAAAATGTTTCTGCGCCGTTTCGCTTGAGGGACAGAAGCCCACCATGTCAAATCCCCAGTTGGTGATGCCCGCCAGAACGGGGTACTTTTCAGCCAGAGGGGAGTGTCCCACAAATCCCTGAGGTTCGATGCAGAACGCAAAGATCCTGATGCCGTAGCGTTTGCACTTGTCAACGACGGAACGCAGTTTGGCGAGCCTCTTTTCCATGAAGGGGTCAGGGGCCTGGATGGAGCTGAAGGTCACTTCATTGAAAAGCACCGTCAGCCAGAGGCCGTTGATGCCCTCTCTTGCCAGACGGTTGAGATAAGGTTCAGGGTAGTAGTCCACATCATCCATCAGCTCATCGATGTTGAAGGGCGGCCGGTGGGTGGGGCCGTAGAAACTGCGGGAGATGCGGTTTTTGATCTTCTGTTTCCGGCTGACGCTCTCACAGGCAAGGTAGGGACCGCTGCCGTGTTCCAGCCGGGCGGCAAGGAAATAGAGTCCCCGGCGGAACCCTTCGCTGTCAGATGCGCTCAGCCGGGTCTCTGCGGAGGTGGTCTCAAGACGGAACTCTTCGTGTTCAAGGGCGGGATCTTCCTCAAAGATCAACGGATATCCCTCTTTTTTCAGGGGGATATCCCATGCTTTCAGAACACATTTGAGTTCTTCAAGAGCTGTTTCAGGCACCAGGGGAGAACGCAGATCAAGAGCTGCTCCTCCGGAGAGTTCCGTTTCTTTCGGGAGAACGGGGCGGCATCTCCTGCAAACATGTTGTTCAGGAGCGGCGAAGTATGCCGCCATCTTCTCCTTGAGTATATTTTCTGTCACTTTGTGAAATTCCGTCTTTAAATGCTTAGTTATCACATCTCTTTTTCATTTTCCAGCATACGCATCCTTTCCAGGATGAAAGAGGCGATGCAGTTCTGATATTTGAACCGCTGCTGGTGCATGTAGCTGTAGATCTCATAGAATCCGAAAAGTTTCTCAGGCTTGCAGTCGATAGCGGGGTAACGTTCGCCGCTTTTTTCGGTGAAGTAATACTGTCCGTTGCCGTTGGAAACGGTGGAAATGAAGGGATGTTTGGCAGTGGAGTTTTCCAGCAGTTCACATCCGGGTTCGATGTAAAGCTCTCCGGGGACAAAGTAAAATGCCGCATCCCCCATGCGGATGATCTGCAGATCGTGATCCTCACCCAGATCGTATCCTTTTTCAAGGAGCAGCGCCATCTCTTCAAGGCGCAGAGCGTTGATGCCCCAGTAATCCCGCTCCCGGTCGTTTCTGCCCTTGTTCCGCAGGAACTCCGCATCTTTACGCAGCTGGGCGGGGGTCTGTTCCACCATGGGGAACTCAAAGGTCCGCAGCACGAAACTGATCTCACCCAGAGCAAGGGGAGTGCCATTTTCAAGGTCGGAAGTGAGGTATTTGACATACTCTTCCCCCAGTTCTCTGCCTACGCCGGGACGTTTTTCCATGTTGCAGGCAGTGCGGGTATTGATATCCCCCGCCGCCCCCTGCAGATAGAGAATGAAGTCGGCGCATTTCTGCTCCTTGAGCATACGGTTGGCGGCGCCCATCCAGTCAGAGGAAACTTTGGTCCCCAAGGGACCGTTGTCGGCAATGCCGTGGGCGGCGTGGTTGTGGAGCAGCAGTTTGACAGAGCCGTCGGCACGTTTGAAACGGATCCAGCGGATCGCAGGATCGGTCACATTTCTGTCAGGCTCCACCCGGTTGGTACCGATGGGGCGTTCAAGGGGGGCTTTGCCTGTTTCCGCAGAAAGGATCTCTTCCTCGTTGTCAAAGGCACGCTGGACGACCTGAAGGACAGTGTTCTTCCAATAGGCGATGAACTGTGCGTTACGGATACCGGAAGTGTCAGGACTTTCGGCGCTGACAGCAGGTCCGGAGTGGGTATGGGTGGCGGTAAAGGCGATGCCCTCAGGGCGGATACGCAGTCTGGTTGAGATCTGCGCCCGCAGTTCACGGGCGAACTGGTCGTCGGTGGTGCAGAGATCGGAGTAAACGATCATCGCGCGGTGTTTGCCGTCGTAAAAGGTGAAGGCACGGCAGTAAAGGGGTTCATAGACGCCGGTGTTCCGCCTTGAGGCGAAATGACCGTATCCGTAAAGTTCTGTAAAAAGAGGGACCTCCAGTTGGATTTCCGCACAGCCGATCTTGAACATTTTATTTTTTCCTTTCAAAAAGTTTTGCCGGTTTTACAAAAGCGTGTTTTCAAACTTCAGGCAGTGTAATATCTCATGACCTTGTCAAGGGCTTCTGCCACCTTGTCGATGATGGCGTTTTCCGTCAACAGCACGGCGTTGTGGGTAATGAGGACACGGTTGTACATGATGTCGCCGCAGACAGGGGTGTCGTGCTTGATGTAATCTTTTTTGGGGACGTTCCAGGCGGGGAACTCATAGAGGGGGGCACCCCAGCCTTCGTGGAAAAGGACTCCTTCGGCACGGAGAGCGGCGTAGATGTCGGCTCTGGTGACACCGGGTTTGAGCTTCTCATACTGCAAAAGGAAGGTGGGGAAGTAGTAGGCGCGTTCATCGTCGGCATAAGAGCTCTGCTGCTGGATGATGGCAGGGGTATCTTTGAGGAGTCCGTTGAGCCGTGCCATACCCTCCTTGCGTTTGGCGCGGAGCTCTTTTTCATGGAGCATCTGGTCATAGATCACCGCCGCCTGAAATTCGGTGAAACGGTACTGGTGGCAGATGAAGCCCTCAGCCAAAGGTTCTTTGGGGTAGAGCCGGGAGTTGCCGATGTGGCTGGCACGGAAGATCTTGTCGCAAAGTTCATCGGAATTGGTGGTGCAGCATCCCCCTTCACCGGCAGTCATGAGCTTGGAAAGCTGGAAAGAGAAGCTCCCGACTTCGCCGATACTGCCCACGCCTTTGCCGTGCTGGGCGGCACCGTGGGCATGGGCGCAGTCTTCCACTACGGCGATACCGTGTTTTTGGGCGATGGCTGTAATGGCATCCATATCCGCAACCGATGAGAAAAGGTGCACAGGAATGATGGCACGGGTGCGGGGGGTAATGGCTTCTTCGATCCTTTTGGGGTCGATACAGCAGGTTGCGGGGTCGATGTCAACGATAACAGGAGTTGCGCCCACATAGATGGGAGCTTCGGCAGTGGCGATCCACGAAACGCCGGGGACGATGACTTCATCGCCGGGACCCACGCCCAGAGCCAGCAGAGCACACTCAAGGGTCACGGTACCGTTGACCATCCAGACGGAGTGTCCGGCACTCTGAAATTCAGCAAATTCCGTCATGAGTTTCTGTTCGTAGGGTCCCACACCCGCCCATTTGCCGGAGCGGTAGACCTCAAGGAGTTTTTCTTCCGTTTCGGGATAACGGGGAGGCCAGGGGGGGATGAGATCCATCATCTGTTTGCCGCCGAAGACCGGTGTTCCGCCATTGATCGCCAAAGTATTCATCTTATGCACTTTCCTTAATATCATGAATGTATGGTTTACTCTTTTTTTACCATACAACAAAAAAGCGTCTAATTCAATAGTAAATTCATAGAAAAGTTATCAAAAACAGAGATTGAACACAAAAAAATTTTCCGCAGCTTCTGTTGAATTTTTCCGCACCGGTGTTATATTAGGGTTGAAATATGGAGGTTTTCAGATGTGTACAAGGTTGAAATCGGCTCTTTTCATTTTTGTTTTTCTTCTGTGCGTGCTCCATGGCGGAGAGTTCCGCATCGCTGCAACGGCGGATCTTCACGGGAATCTGCATAATCTCTCTCTTCTGGCAGTTCAGCTCCGCCGTGCGGCGCCTGATCTGCTCCTTGACGCAGGAGACCTGACAGGGGGAAATCTGCCGGCGGAACTGGATGGGGGCAGAGCCATGATCGCCGCCTTGAATCTGCTTAAATATGACTTCATGGTCCCCGGAAACCATGACTTCGACCTGCCGCAGAAGGATCTTGCACAGCGCTGCAGGGATTTCAAAGGCGTCACCCTGGGGGGCGACTGGCGCTGGGGCAGTGCCGCTGGGGTCCCCCGGAAGATCGTCACCAAAGGCAGATTCCGTGTGGGGGTCATCGGTCTGACTGAACCCAATATCAGCCGCCGTCATCTGCCTCTGGCAGAAGGTCCCGTTTTTGAACACTGGGAAAAGGTACTCCGGGCACAGCTCAAGGCGTTGAAAGAGGAAAAGGTCCACTTCACCATCCTTCTCTGGCACAACGGCGTTGAAGAAGGCAGTTTCAGCGCAAAAAAACTTCTCAGGAACATCCGCGGCATCGACCTTGTTATAGGCGCCCACTCACATCAGGAACACTCAGGTTCCCGGAACGGCACTGTTTACATGGTCCAGCCGGGCGCATACGGTAGTTCTGCGGCGCTGGTGACACTTCAATACAACGACAGGAGTCTTGAAGTTGAAAAGGTGGAGTCCACCTTGCTCCGGGGCGTTCCCGGCAGGAAAGATTCTGACATCGAAACCTTGAGAAAAAACGCCGTCAAGCCCTTTTATCCCTTCATATACCGCCCCGTCTGCCGCAGAGGTGATCTGAGCGCAAGGAACTTTCCCCGTCTGGGTGCCGCAGCTTTGCGCCTTGCCGGAAAAACTCAAGGAGCGCTCTTTTCGGCAAATATCCCCCACGGGAAAAGTGCCCATTACAGACAATACAGGGATCTTTTCCGTCTCATGCCCTACCGGACCACCCTTTGCACTGTGACCGTGACCCGGGGCGAACTGAAAGCACTTCTTGAGGATCTGCAAAAGAACGCCCCAAAGTTCAAAAAGATCATCGGCTTTTCCGGGTTTTCATGGCACCGGGGAGTTTTGAAGGCGCCTCCCCGGATCACTTTGACCGTCAGTTCCTATATGATGGTGAGTTCCCCTGTTCTGCGGCGCATACTTTACGAAAAACTCCCCCGCTGGCACCACACAGGGATCGTCGAAAGAGAAGCGGTCATCTCTTTTTTAAGCAGTTCGCTCCGCTGAAATTCAGCTGTTCCACATCTCAACGAACTTTTCCCAGGACTCCCTGCCCCAGTTGCCCGATTCGGTCTCAGCGTGGAGCAGGCGGGGGAGCTGTTTCAAAGCACTGCTCATTTCCCCCCAGTTGATAGTGCCTTCACCGGGGGGATTGTGGTCGTCAAAGGTTCCGTTGTTGTCATGAAGATGGCAAGTGACGATGTGGGGGGCAAGGATATCAAGAGTGCGTTTCCACTCTCTGTCTCCGTAACAGTGGGCGTGGCCCGTGTCGTAACAGACCCCCAGAAAGGGGTCACGGTAAGATGAAACGAACTCTGCCAGACGTTTCTGTTCGGCGCAGTTTTCGTGTCCGTTTTCCAGAGCGAGGATGATATTGGCTCTCCGTGCCGCAGGGAGCAGAGACTCCACCGCCTGAGCGATGGTTTTCCACGGTGTCGAACCGTCGGACTCCATGGCGATGTGCATGGTGTAGCTTCTGACGCCGATGGTGGAAAGTTTTTCCAGAAAAGCTGCATGCCGGGGAACGATGGTCTCAAGTGCCGCAGGATCCGCAGGAGAAATGTCATTTTCTTTGCCCCAGTAAGCATGGCAGGCAGGGGTTTTGAATCCGTACTTTTTGAGCAGTCTGGCGCACTTCTCAAAGTATCCGGGAGCGCTTTCATCTTTCATGCCCCAGCAGGGGTGGGCGACCAGAGAGTCTACTCCCCATGAAGCAGCCTGCTCCATGGTCTTTTCAACTTCTTCATCGGGGATCTTCTTCCACTCGATGAAATGGACAAGTTCAATTGTTTTCATAAAAGAATCAGCCTTTCATTAAGATTTATTACTGCTGCGCCCGATACTCTTTGGGCGACAGATTGTAACGTTTGCGGAACTGCCGTGAGAAGTAGTTTGAGTCGGGGAACCCGCACTTCAAAGCGATCTCAGAGACAGCCATTTCCGTTTTCAACAAAAGTTCCGCCCCTTTGGCAAGGCGGAGCTGGATCAGATAATCTATGGGGGAGTACCCCGTCACCTTGCGGAACACAGGCAGCAGAGTGCTGGGCGCCATGGAAGCGATGCGTGAGATCCGTGAGATGGTCCAGTGCTCGGTGTAGTTGTTTTCAAGCATACTGATAACATCCCCCAGACGGCAGAGGGTGGTCACCATGGGATTGTGTTCTCTGGTGTACTCTCTTGAAATGAATACGAATATTTCCAGAGCTTTGGCAAGAAGCAGCAGATCCCGCCCCGGACGCTGTTGCGAAGCTTCTTCCGCCATGTTCTGCAGCAGAGTCATCAATGGGCGCATGGCTTCAGGAGAAATGTGGAGATGGCTTTTGAATTTATGACTGCGGCGGTAGGTGGGTTCAAAAAGGAAGAAGGCGTTGAACCCCGGAAGACTGCGCAAGCTCCGCAGATGTTCTCTCAAGTAGGAGTCGTCAAACATGATGTTGAACATCCCCAGACGGCACCTTTTTTCAAAGTAGTGCTCCGTGTTGCCCTGAATGAGAAAGATATCCCCGGCACGGACACAGTAACTTTCGCCGTTGATCCAGTGTGTACCGTCACCGGCAGTGATGATGATGAGCTCCGAAAAATCGTGCGTATGGCGGATGTCGGTCAGGTCGCCTTCGTGCTGGATGTGCTGATCCCCCTGGATGGTCCTCAGTGCCACGGGGCACCCGTCCTCAGGGAAGAAATCCGAACGGTTGGCGATGACGGTTTTCATAATGCTCCTTCAAATCGTAAGATTGTGCTATCAATTCATAATATAATCAAGGTTTTTTGACTTTTCAAGAGGTATATTTGAAATAGTTCTTACAAAATCCCATTATTTCCTCAAAACAAAGCAAAGGAGTTGAAATCATGCAGGGAACATTCCGTTTTTCTTTCGGTCCGTGGAACATCCACGAAGGAGCTGACCCTTTCGGTCCTGAAGTCCGCAACACCATCCCCTTCAACAAGAAGCTGGAGTCCTACAAGAAGATGGGCTTTGACGGTATCCAGTTCCACGATGATGATGCTGTGCCCAACATGGCAGATCTGACTCCCGATCAGATCATCAAAGAAGCCACTGAACTGAAGAAGGTCCTGGACGATCACGGTCTGACCGCTGAGTTTGTGGCTCCCCGTATGTGGTTCGCCCCCGAGACCATCGACGGCGGATACACCAACAACTGCCCCAAATGCCGGGAATATGCTCTGGAACGCACCAAACGCACCATCGATATCGCCAATGCTCTGGGGACCCGTAACATCGTGCTGTGGCTTGCCCGTGAAGGTACCTATATCCGTGAAGCCAAAGACCCTGTGGTCGCCACTGAGCGCATCGCAGATGCTCTGCAGATGATGCTGGACTATGACAAGAACATCCGTGTGATGATCGAATCCAAGCCCAACGAACCCATGGATCACACCTATATCCCCACCATCGGTCACGCCATCGCCATGGGACTTATGACCAGTGATCCCTCCCGTGTGGGCTGTCTCATTGAGACGGCACATGCGCTCCTTGCCAATCTTTCACCCTCCGATGAAATGGGCTTTGCTCTGGCGCACAAGAAACTGTGGAGCGTCCACCTCAACGACCAGAACAGTTTGAAGTTCGACCAGGATCTGACCTTCGGCGCCGTGGATCCCCGCCGCGCTCTGAATCAGGTCCGTGTCCTCGACCGTCACGGTTTCGGAAACAACGGCGAATGGGTCGGTCTTGACGTCAAAGTCATGCGCACCCAGAAATCCGGTGTGGATATGAAACATCTGGAATACAGCCGCCGCATCTTTATGAAGCTTCTTGAGATCTCCCGCTCTCTGGACGACAAGGTCATGGATCAGATGATCGCTGAACGTGACTACGAAGAGCTGAACTACTACATCCTCAACGCCATGCTGAAAGGCTGAGTAAGATCATGAAACGCAGGATCAGAATGGGTATGGTCGGCGGCGGACCCGGCGCTTTTATCGGCGGCGTCCACCGGGCAGCCTCCCGTCTTGACGGGAAGATCGAACTGGTTTGCGGATCATTCTGTACCGATCCCGAAGCCAACAAAACCATGGCGGATGAACTTTTCATCCCCGTGGAAAAGTGCTATGACACCTATATGGAGATGTTCGCAAAAGAAGCAACTCTCCCTGAGGGCGAAAGAATGGACTTTGTGGCGGTCACCACCCCCAACTCCACCCATTTCCCCATTGCCATGGCTGCTTTGGAACACGGGTTCCATGTGCTCTGCGAAAAACCCATGACCCTCTCTCTGGACGAAGCTCTCAAGCTCCGTGCCAAGGTGCAGGAAACAGGACTCCTTTTCGCTCTGATGCACAACTACTCCGCCTATCCCATGGTGCGCCAGATGCGCAAGATGATCGCTGACGGCGTTCTGGGTGATCTCAGAAAGATCGTGGCGACCTACGATCTGGGATGGCTCGCCGCCCCCAATGCGGGCAAACAAGCCACCTGGCGTGTCAAATCCAAGATGTCCGGCGCCGCCGCCTGTGTGGGGGATATCGGCACCCATGCCGAGCAGCTCATTGAGTTTACCACCGGCTTGAAGATCACCGAACTTTCAGCTGATCTTGCCACCTTTGTGGAAGGACGTGAACTGGATGACGATGCCACCATCATGCTGCGCTTTGACAAGGGCGCCAAGGGTGTCATTGAATTGAGCGAAGTCGCCTGCGGCGAAGAAAACCAGTTCAAGCTCAGAGTCTACGGTTCTGAAGGATGCCTCGAATGGTCCCAGCAGGAGCCTGAAAATCTGCTCCTCAAGACCAACGACACCGCCATGAAAACGCTCCGCAGGGGCTGGGCGGAACTGGATGAGAGCGTCAAAGGTCTGCTCCGTCTCCCTGCGGGACACCCCGAAGGATTCATCGAAGCCTTTGCCAACATCTACACCGACTTTGCCGCCGCCATTGCTGCAAAGATGGAAAACCGTCCCTATGCCGGACTCTTCCCCAATGAAGAGACCGGTGTCAGAGGTATGAATTTTATTGAAACTGTTGTGGCAAGTTCCAAACAGAACGGTGCCTGGCTGCCTCTGAAGCAGCTCTGAAAAACAGTTTTCCCAAACAGGGGGCTGCTGCAAAACCTTGAAAAAGGTGAGCTGCAGCCCTTTTCGTTTAAACAGCTTTTTTGCTCACCTGCGCAGGAAGAGGGCGAAGATCAAAAAACTCCAGAGGGAGTAACTGTTGTCTTTTCTGCCGGACTGGTGTTCCTGCCAGAGAGTTCTCACTGTGTCGGGACGCAGGAAGGAGGAACCGGGGAGCGCTCCTTCAAAAAGCAGCTCTTCTGCGGGGCGGCGCCATTTGGTACGCAGCAGATGCGCCACGGGAACGCCGAACCCCTTCTTGGGAGCGTGGAGCACCTCAGGGGAGATCATATCTCCAAAGGCGTGTCTGAGCAGACTTTTGCGCTCTCTGCCCTTGAGTTTCATTTCCCAGGGGAGTGCGGCGGCAAACTCCGCCACCTGCCGGTCAAGGAAGGGCGAGCGCACTTCAAGGGCGCTTGCCATGGAACTGATATCCGCCTTGACCAGGATATCCCCCCCCAGATAGGAGTGTATATCCATCTCAGAGTAGATCTCCCCCCTGCATGGCGTCGTGAGCATTCCGCAGTGACGGCGGAACCTTTCAGATCCTGAAGCACTCAGGGCACTTCTGAACTCAGGCGTAAAAAGCCTCTGCCGCAGTGTTTCCGGGCAGCGGTCAAGGATGGCAAAGTAACGCTCATCAAAACGAACACAGCTGATTTTGAGAAAACGGCGCAGACGTCCGGCAAAAGTTCTCTCGCCCCCTTCGGGAAAGAGAGAGAGGGTTTTCAGAGCGCTTTTTCTCAAAAAAACGGGTATCCGGGTGAATTTTTCCGCCATTGCCATGGCAAGATAACGTTCATATCCGCCGAAAAGTTCGTCGGCACCGTCCCCTGAAAGGGCAACGGTGAGCTCCTGCCGGGCGAAGTGACTCAGAAGCGCCGTGGGCAGTATGGAGCTGTCGGCATAAGGCTGTCCGCAATGACGGACCAGCTCTTCAACAAGTGAAAAGTCCAATGTCTCCACTTCCTGCACCTTATGGCGCAAATTCCCGCCGCAGCGGGCGTTGATGAAGGCGGCTCCCTGTGCCGCAAGAAAACGTTCATCGTAGCACTTTTCAGCAAATCCCACCGTATAAGCACTGCACCCCTTTGCGCCTGAAAGCTCTGCGGCGGCGGCAGCGGTGATGTTGGAGTCGATCCCTCCTGAGAGAAAGACGCCGAGGGGCACATCTGCAACAAGTCTTTTTTCCACTGCCTTGAAGAAAAGACGGCGGAGTTCCCCCCCCAGCTCCTCAGGGGAGCCTGTCACTTTCTCAGAGAACTCCAAACGCCAGTAGGGACGGAGCTCCTTTTTCCCCGTGGTGCAGTCAAAGCTCATGATGTGGGCACAGGGCAGATGGAACACATCTTTATAGACCGTTCCCGGCTGGGGGATATAGAGCAGAGAAAAGTAATCCGCAAGAGCATCGCAGTCCAAAGTTTCGGGGAAATCCCTGTGATACTTCAACGCTCCCAGTTCGCTGGCAAAGACCAGTTCCTTGCCGCAGCAGAAGTAGTAAAGAGGCTTTTTCCCCATGATATCCCTGCCCAGAAAGAGCTTTTTCTTTCTGCTGTCAAAGAGGGCAAAGGCAAACATACCGTCAAGGCGGGAAACAAAACCTTCCCCCTGTTCTTCGTAAAGGTGGATCAGCACCTCTGAATCTGAACGGGTACCAAAAATGTGTCCTTTGGACTCAAGTTCTCTCCTCAGCTCCTGATAGTTGTAGATCTCCCCGTTGACGACCAGCACGACGGACCGGTCTTCAGAGTAAAGGGGCTGATCCCCTGTTTCAAGGTCGATGACCGCCAGACGGCGGTGTCCCAGGAGCACACCGGGAGCGTCGTGGACCCCGTAACCGTCGGGTCCCCGGTGGCGCATGGCACCGCAGATGGCGTTGAGAAGCTCCCTGCCGTTATGGTTTTCACGGCTGTTGATGATGCCGGCGATCCCGCACATTTTTCACCTTCCCTTCTGTGGATAAAGTCCGGCGGGCACCGGACGGGGCCAGCATTTTTTCAGGACATTGGAAAACTTTTCAGAACGCAGATGGCGCAGGGCATAGAGCGCCTCCCCTCCGATCTCCCGGTGGACGGCGTTGTAGCGCAGCTGATCGTAAAACTCCCTGCCGCTGATCTTGTAGAGTCCGTGACCGATGTAGAGTGCGGTTCCCGGATAACGGCGCATCACCCGGATCCACCAGTCGGTCAATGCGGCGTAAGCGGCTTTGGGGTGGTCAAAGGACCAGTAGATCTGGGGGATGATATAGTCCAGATATCCCTGCCGGATCCAATGGAGCGAATCGGCATAAAGGTCGCTCCGGGATTGTGTCCCCCCTGTGAGAGAGCCCCCTTTCACATCTTTGGCGTTCCCCCAGATGCCGAAGGGGCTGATGCCGAATCTGACTCCCCGGGAGCGGCAGAGGCGGGAAACCTGACTGACAAGGGCATTCACATTGTTTCTGCGCCAATCCTCAAGGGAGAGACGGCGGGGATTGAAACGGCTGAAGGAGTATTGATCCGCTCCGGGGGGCAGAGGATTGTAAGGGTAGAAGTAATCGTCAAAGTGGATGGCATCAACGGGAGCTTTTTCAATGATCTCCTTCACTGTGTGGAGGATGTGGTTGATGACCTCCACCCTGCCGGGATCGAATTGCAGTGCCGTTGTGCCGTCGGGGTTCCGTGAGGCAAGGACCAAATCGCTCCGCAGCCGGGCGATGTGGCGCTCAGGAAGGGTTTTCAGGTAGCTTTTTTTGCTCAGGGGCGTCTTGCCGGTGATCCGGTAGGGATTGAGCCAGGCGTGGAACTCGATGCCCTTGCGGTGGCACTCTTTCACCATATAGGGCAGAGGATCGAAGTTCCCCAATGTTCCGCCCATCTTGCCGCTGATCCAGGCGCTGAAGGGGTTGTAGCGTGAAAGGTAGACCGCATCAGCATTGGCACGCACCTGGAAGATCAACACATTGCAGTTGTTTTTCCGCAGCAGGTGCAAAACAGAAGAAAAATGCTTTTTGAATTGGGCGGCATCGGCACATTTGGGGAAGTCCAGATTTTCCACCACAGCACACCAGACGGCACGGAACTGGACGCTCCGGAACCGCAGCGCAGGAAGATCCACAGGAGTTTTGGCATAGATCCCGGCGTAACGCACAGGCACCCCTTTGGCATTTCTCAGTATTTCCCCCTGCAGAGAGTGAAAAAACGCCGCAAAAATGAAAAGCGATACAGCCAATGTTTTCAATACAGATCCTCCCTTTTACATAAGATACAACAGGAAAAAGGATTTTTCAAGATACCCGTTCCAAGATACAAAAGAAAAAAGATGTTATGAGAGGTGGAACAGAATAAGCCGCTGCGTACATCGGAGCCGACGTTTCGGTCAGCGGGGGGGCGCCCCAAGGCGCAAATGGAGTGAAAGTGCGAACAACTGAGCTCTCCGGCAATCAGCCGGAGGCTGTCCCGGGGGGCTGTAATCAAAGATGAACGAGGTAATTTCAAAAGTCATTCAAAAAATGGCAAAGATGTCATTCGCAAAGAGCTGTAAAGGGTAGTTTGAGGTTGCTACCTGCAAGGTAACAGCCGAAAACGCTCCCTTTAACAGATCGAAGCGAGGGCGCTTTGACAATTTTGAGGAGTTTTGAAATTGCCTCAGCGGTAATTTCAAAAGTCATTCAAAAAATGGCTTTCGATGCCATTCGCAAAGAGCTGTAAAGGGTAGTTTGCACATGCTGCCTGGCTTGTCCCGCCGTAGCTTTATGCGGAGGGGGAAAGGTAACAGGTGCTTGTCCCGCCGCAGCTTTATGGGAAGGCGGAAAAACGCTCCCTTTATCAGATCGAAGAAGAGAGCGCTTTGACAATTTTAAGGAGTTTTGAAATTGCCTCAACTTATTTTTTCAAAGCTGTGACAGCTTCTTCGGCGCATTTGATGAGCAGTTTGGCGTCAGGGCTCTGGCAGGGCAGTTTGATATCAGAAGCTTTGGCATCAAAGAGAACCATGTACCAGACGCATCCCTGGAGGAATGCTCCCTTGTCGTTGAGGTGGATACGGTCGTTGGAAAGAGCAGTTTTTTTGGTATTGCGGTTTATTTTCCAGCTCATCTTGCCCACCACATCGCCGCCGGTGACATCAATGACGGCAGGCTGTTTGAGCTTTTTCAGATCGGCAGGGGTGTACTTTACCTCCTTGACGGGGAGCTTTTCACGGAAAAGCTGCACCGCATTGCCCACGGGGATCATACGGAACTTGTGGGCTTTGGCAAGTCCGGTGTAGTTGGCAGTGAGCATTTCGTGCATCTTCTGACGGGTGAGTTTGGCATCTTTTCCGGTGAACCAGGGGTGATCGGCACGGTATGCCCAGGTCTGATGGACCACGATCTCCGCCTGGGGAGCAAGCTTTTTCACAAAAGCGATAAGTTTTTTGGCGTAATCGTGGGTTTTCTCCTTATAGGGGCTGTGGCGGCTGCCCTGCTGGATGGTGATGATGTCCCACTTGTCGTCTTTGATCATTTCAGAGAGCTTGGCTTTGCGGCCTTTGGCGCCCACGATGACATAGGAGTAGGGCTTGAAATCAGGTTTGCTTTTTTCGGCATCGATGTTGGAGCAGTGGCGCTCCAGAGTGCATCCGCCGATGTAGGCGTTGGCGAGTTTGAGTTTGTGAACCTTCCCGGCTTCCACCAGTTTGGGTAAATACCGGAGGACGCTGTTGGAAAAGCTGTTGCCGATCATGAGGACCTTCAGCTCTTTGGCGCTGAGAGTGAAAAACCCGCAGCAAAGGAGAAGAGCGACGGCAGAAATTTTTTTCATCCTGTTGTTTCCTTATTTTTTGTATTGTTTGACCGCTTCGTCAGCGCACTGAAGGAGCAGAGCACGGCTTTTATCTTTGAAGGGCAGTTTGATGGAGCTGACAGGTTCATCGAAAAGAACCATGTACCAGACACATCCCTGCAAGTATGTTCCTTTGTTGTTGAGGTGAGCGGCGTCGATGTAGATGGATTTTCCGGGTTTCTTTTTGTTTTTCACCCAGCGCATCCAGCCCACCACATCGCCGCCGGTAAGATCCATGACCCTGGGCTCTTTGAGGGCATCGATCTGCTCTTGGGTGTACTTCACACTCTTGACGGGAAGTTTCTGACGGAAGAGCTGGACCGCAGTCCCCACAGGGATGATACGCAGTTTGTGGATCTTTGCAAGCTCGTTGTAGTTTTCCACCAGACCTTTGTACATCATTTCCTGAGTGAGCTTTTCCTTTTGGGAGTGGAATTTCCTGAAGTCAGTACGCCATGCCCAGGTCTGCTGGATGACGATCTCCGCCTGAGGAGCAAGTTTTTTGATGTAGGCAATAAGTTTTGCCGCAGGAGCAAGGGTCTTTTCTTTCAGGTAGCTGTAGCCACTTGCCTGCTGGATGGTGACGATGTCCCACTTTTTGTATTTGAGAGCAAAGGTCACACTTTCCGGGCGGCTCTTTTCCCCGGTACAGGCGAAACGGTAGGCTTTGAATTTGGGATCCTTCTGCTCTTTGTCGATGTTGGCACAGTGGCGCTCAAAAGTGCAGCTGCCGATGGAGGCGCTCCCCAGTATCAGTCTGTGCTTTCCTGAGGCTTTTACAACTTTGGGCAAATGGACCTGGACGCTGTTGGAAAAGCTGTTGCCGATCATGAGGACCTTCAGCTCTTTGGCTGAAAGGGAGACCGCACAAAAGAGTGCGGCAGAGAGGATAAAGAGTTTTTTCATTTTCATACCTTTCGTTTGAGGTTTTAAAATTTGAAGACTGCTCCGATTTTTTTCCCGAGAAGCAGAGCTCCGGCGCATAATGTGGCTCCCAGGAAGAACATTGCCCAGACGCCGAAGGCGCTGGCGGCGCCGGTGCCGTATCCGAGGATCTGGGAAAGTTCAAAGAGGGCCTTGGTTATGGGGAAGAACTCCTGTTTCTGAGCAAGGATCAGTGAATCCGACACTTCGAGCATGGAAAAGCTGAAAGCAAAGAGCCCTCCCACGATCAGATTTGCCGTCACCAGAGGCAGTGTGATCTTCACAAGAGTCCTGAAAGGACCTGCCCCGAAGTTTCTGGCGGCGTTTTCAAGCTCTTCAGGAGTCTGCTCCAGCCCTGAGGAGACTGCACGGACAACGTAGGGGATGCGGCGCACGGCGTAAGCGATACTCAAAAGCCACACCGGATCGTTCACCGGATCAAAGAGGAGTGACGCCCAGCTGAATTTCACCGACATGCCCAGAAATCCGAAGGCAAAGACCACTCCCGGCACCGCCAGAGGCAGCATAGCAAGCATGTCGGCGATACCGCTGCCTTTGAGGCGCCAGCGCACCGCCGCAAGAGCCACCAGAAGTCCTGCGGCACAGGCGATGAACATGGCGAGGAAGGAGTATTTCAAACTGTTGGCGATGGAGGGCAGCACCAGAGCGTTTGAAAGAGCCAGCTGAAAGTTTTCCAAAGTAAAGTTCTCAGGAAAGACCGTTCCGCTGTACCTTGTTGAAAAGGCACAGCAGATGAGAGCGATGTGGGGCAGTCCCGCAAGGAGCGTCACCACACCGAAGGCGGTCCCGGGGAGAAATTTGCGCCACGAATGTAAAGGGATGCACCCTGAGTTGATGATCCCTTTGCCCCCCGAAGCGGCAGGGGAACTTTTGAGCGCCGCCTTGGCAATGAGGTAAAGAAGCGCCGACACCGCCAGCATGATGACCACCAGCGCGTAGGGGATGGGGTTGCTTTCAAGTTCGGTAAGTCCGTTGAAAACCTGCACCGCCGTGGTACGGGTGAATCCGAACATGAGGGGCGTTCCCAGTTCCGTAAAGCTCCAGATCAATGTGATGGAGCACCCCGCAAGGATCCCTGAACGCATAAGGGGCAGCCGGACCTTCAGAAAACGCTGCCAGGGAGTTGCCCCCAGATTGGCGGCGGCTTCACTCATGGCAGGGTCGATGTTCCCCAGAGCCGTCACCAGATTGAGGTAGCAGATGGGGAAAAGGTGGAGCGCTTCAATAAAGCAGACCGCCCAGAAAACGCCGCTGCCGCTGAGGAAATCTATGGGAGCGATCCCCAGATGTCCCAGAAGTGCATTGAAGACGCCGTGATATCCCAGAAGCTGTTTGAATCCCAGAGCGCCCACGAAGGGGGGCAGTACCATGGGGATCAGCAGTGCCGTGTTGGCAAAAGCCTTGCCGGGAAAATCGTAGCGGTCATAGAGCAGAGCCAATCCCAGAGAGATGAGAAAGACCATGCCGGTGGTACATACAGCGATGGCAAAACTGTTCCAGAGACCTTCCACATATATGCGGTTGCGGAAAAGTTCGGCGATGAGCTGCCAGTCGCACCCCACTCCCAGCACGGTACCGATGGGCAGCAGCAGAAAGACTCCCAGAAAGATCAGGAGCAGTGCCAGCAGAAGGTATCGCAAGATCATTTGAGTTTTCATTATCTGTATCTTCCTTTCACGATCCCTGTTTTGCCAGACGTTCAGCTTCTTTGTAGTTGGCTCTTGCCTGATCGCTCCACTCTCTCAAAGTGGCGCTGACCATGGCGGCGGAGCGTTCAGGAGTAACTCTCAGAAGCGCTCTTGCTTTGCCGGCATCTTTGTACTCAAAGGGCAGGGCGTTGAACTTTTCCATCGCCCGGGGAACTTTGGCGGGACCTCCTGCGGCAAGAATGGCGGCGTAAGCGCTTTTCAGCTCCTGATGGGGTTCCAGCACAATGGTCCGCAGCAATACACGGATAAGAGAGTAGTATCTCCCTGTCCACCGGGGCCGGTAAACAAAGTCCGCACCGGAGGTGTAGGGGTCATAGTCAGGCAGAAAGAAGTTTTTCTGCAGTTCAGGAGTGTAGAGGTCCCGCCGGATGGGGGGGCGGTTGATGCCGTTCCTGCCGGGACCGCCGGGGAGTCCGGGTTTCAGACAGTGGAGCAGCTGTCCTTCACGGGAAAGCAGAAAGGCGATAAAGGCTTTTGCCGCCCGGGGGTTGGGGGCGCCACGGAGCATCTGCACCGGGTCGGCGGAAACGGCGGTTCCCCCTTTCGGGGTCACATAGATACAGCGGGGGGAACCGTAAACTCTTGCGCTCCAGAGCATCTCACTGATGCCGTAGGTGTCGATGGCGGTCCCTGCTGCGGCTTCGCCTGAAGCCACATCACGGACCACCTGACTTGCGGATTCAGAGATGCTCCGGGCGTTGGCAAAGATCCTTTTAAGCAGAGCGAATCCGTCATACCATCCTTTGCCGGGATCCTTTGCCTTTGCCATGCACTGCTGGATCATGATCTCATAACACTTGTTGGCGGAGCCGGATTTGGTGGGGTCCGCCACTGAAAGGGTGTTGAAATATCTTCCTTCTCCCAGTTCCTCCCACCGCTGCGGGGGCATGAAGCCCTTCATTTCCGCCAGACGGCGGGTGTTGTAGAGGATCCCGAAGGTGGAAAGGACCACCCCGTAATATTTGCCTTCCGGACTGTAAAGCTTGTCGCCGCCGAAGGTGGGGGGGATATGTTTCAGACACTCAGGGTGCTCCTGTGCGATACGCCCGTCAACAGCGTACCCCCTTGCGGCAGTCTGTTCGTGATTGAAGACGCCCCCCCCGGCAAAAATGTCGATGCCGATACCCACATCGGAGTTCAGGAACCGCTGCCGTGCCGCCTTCTGCTCAGGGGTGCGGCAGGCTCTGGAGTCGGTGAAAGAGGTGCGGATGGCATCGTTCCATCTGCCCCATTGGGGATTTGCCTCATACCGGCGGCGGAACTCCGTTTCGTAACGGTCGGCGATGTAGCGGATGATATCGCTGGTGCCCCCGGGATTGCGGAAATCAATTTTGATATCTTTGTTGTATTTCTGCTTGTACCATGAAGCGAACACCCTCTGGTATTCGTCCCTGACAGATTTGTTGTGAGCAGTGATGACCACAAGAGTTTCACACTCATTGCCCCCCGGAAGTTTTTCCGTCTCCTGCCGGGGAGCAAGCAAAAAGGGCAGTGCCAGCAGAAGAGCCAGAAACACCAGTACGAAAACAAGAGGCTTATTTTTCATCATCGGACTCCGGCGCAGGGATCAGAAAAGCCTCATCGTAATCAAGGAAATACTCTTTGCCCGCACTTCTTTCGGGGGCGCCCAGCTCCCGGACCAGAACTTTTTCACCGCTGGAGATCTCAAAGAGCCATTCGCAACTGTCGCCGAAAAAGCTCCTTTCCAGAAGCCGGGCACGGAATTTGCCTTGAGTTTCAGAGATCCTGAGCCGCTCAGGACGTATCCCTCCGCCGCAGGGCAGACGGTTCACGTCACCGAGAAACCGGGCGGTAAAACTGTCAGATGGGTGATTATAGATCTCATCCGGAGTACCGATCTGAGAAAGTTTCCCTTTGTGCATGACCCCGGCACGGTCCGCCATGCTCAGAGCCTCTCTGCGGTCATGGGTCACATAGAGAGCGGTAAGTTTTCTTTCGGTGCAGATGCGTTTGATCTCCCGTCTCATGGTGTCCCGCAAGTTGGCATCCAGATTGGAAAGGGGTTCATCCAGGAGCAGAAGAGCCGGTTCAACAGCCAGCGCCCTTGCCAGAGCGACCCGCTGCTGCTGTCCGCCTGAAAGCTGAGTGACGGAACCTTTGGCAAAACTGCTCATGCGGACCTGTTCCAGAGCCTCCATGACCTTTTTTCCGATCTCCTGCCGGGAGCATTTTTCCATACGCAGTCCGAAGGCGACATTTTCAAAAACGTTGAGGTGGGGCCAGAGGGCGTAGTTCTGGAACACCATGGCGGCACGCCGCTTCTCAGGGGGAAGGGAGATGATGTTTTTGCCGTCAAAAGAGATGGTGCCGCTGTCCGGAGCGACCAATCCGGCAAGGATCCTGAGCAAAGTGGATTTTCCGCACCCTGAAGGTCCCAGCAAAAAGACCAGTTCGCCCTGATTTATACGCAGATCAACTCCGTCAAGGACTTTAACGGAACCGTCATAACTTTTGGTAAGTTTTTCGATTATTACTTCTGCCATGATCACTGTCAGCTTTTATTTAAAACATTGAGTAAAAATACGCCGGAGTTTTATTTTCCGGCGTATTTGTGTACAGACATCTGGTTGAAAAGAGTTACTTCGCAACAGGAAGGAAAGGTACCTGATCGTAAATCTTGATCTGCTGTTCAAAATCCAGATAATGGACCGTTGTGATCACACCGGCGACAGCAACGCACAAAAAGGTAAGAACAGCGATGGCAAGATAGAACACAGAGGGTTTGTTTTCCTCATCTTCCTTTGCCAGCAGCTTTGACTGAGAAGCATCCTTGGCGACAGCGGATTTTTCATCCTCAGATTCCGTCTCTTTGCGCCTTGCACTGGGAGCCAGTGAAATTTCAACATCGTCGTCCTTATCTTTGTCTTTGGGCGCAGCTGCCGCTGCAACGGTCGCAGGGGGCTTGGGTGCTGCCGCGGTAGGCGGCTTGGGTGCTGCGGTAGGGGGCTTGGGTGCTGCCGCAGTAGGCGGCTTGGGTGCTGCCGCTGCAATAGTTGCAGCAGGGGGCTTGGGCGCAGCTGCCGCAGAGGGTTTGGCAGCGGGGGCATCGGGGGCATCGGGGGCATCGGGAGTGGCAGCAAGGACCACAGTAGGTGCCGGAGCCTTGGCAGATGCGGTGGGCTTGGCACCAGGAGTTCCGGGTGCCGCAAGAGCCACAGTAACTGCCGGAGCTTGAGCGCCGGCGGGGGGCTTGGTGGCAGGAGTTCCGGGTGCCGCAAGAGGCAGCGTACCGGGAGGCGTTTTAGCGGCAGGGGGAGTTCCGAGAACCACAGTGGCGGGCGCCGGCATGGCGGCGGCGGTACCGGGTCTCACTGAGAGCTTGACTGTTGCTTTCTGATCGCCGCCCAGAGGGGGACGTGCCGCTCCTGAAGGGGGAGGAGGCGGTGCCAGCCGGGGGGGGCGTTTAAGTTTGACGGTCTGATCATCCTCATCGGCAGCAGGGGCAGGAGCCGCTCCGGAGAGTTTGACACCCCCCGCTGCAACGGCGGGACGGGGCACTGCCGCTGTCTGATCGTCCACGGCGACTTTAGGAGCTGCCGAAGGTGCGGCAGAGGTATCTGCAGAACGGGGAACTTCACCCGACTGATCGTCAACTTCGATCTTGAGTGCCGCAGGAGCATTTGCCGGACGGGGCACTGCCGCCGTCTGATCGTCCACGGCAACTTTGGGAGCGGAAACCGCTGAAGCCGGAGCCTGATTCACAGGTGCGGCAACACTGACACCCCCCGGAATGGAAAGCCCCGGTTTGGCTTGAGCCTGAGGAGCAACTGAAGCTGAGGCAGGACGCAGCACAACGGTCTTCCGGGTATTGGTGTCGCCCAGATTCAGTTTGGGTCCGGCGGAGGGGGCGTTGGCGGACATAGGTTTGAGTTTCAAAGTCTTACGGGTCTGGGTATCGTCAAGGATCTCCAGATTGCCGGTGTCAGTGTCACGGCTGGTCAAAGGGTCAGCTACAGGGATATCCTGAGTACTTGGCGCAGCAGAACGGAGCTTGAGAGTTTTCCGTGTTCTGGTATCCTGACTGTCCGCAGCATCCAAAGGTTTGTTTTCGTCTGACATGAGAGTTTATCCTTTCCGGCTTATTGTGCTTGTTCAACAGCGGCATCATCACTGCTTTCGGCGGGAACGAGCTGAGCCAAACGTTGGGGAATATCACGATAATTTTCCATGCTTGCCCTTACTTTTGTGTAGCACTCCACCGCCTCATTATTCTGCCCGGCAAGTTCGTAGGCGTTACCGAGATAGTAGAGAGCTTCCCTTTTGTATTTGTCCATGCGGTACATCTCTTTGATGGCGGTCTGCAGATTTTCAATGGCCTGATCGGGCTCATTGAAGTGAAGTGCACAGCGCCCCAGATAGACCAGACAGGCACGGCGTTTTTGAGCAAAATCCATAGTTTTGAGGAAGATATTGCGAGCTTCCTCCACTTCGCCCAGCTCAAAGGAAAGTTCCCCCAGATCGAACTGCAGCTGGGCATCGTTGGGAAACTTGACCGCACGGCTGCGGATGTGGTCGGCACGGTACTGGGCAGCGGCGTTCCGCAAAGCGACAGCCTGTTCGGTGTTTCCGCTGTTTTCCGCCTGTTCAGCCTGACTTTCAAGGCTGGCGCAGTGCGCCTTTTCCATCTGTTTGTCAAGAACAGGATCATCCACGCCCAGTTTCTTCGCCACGGTCTCATATTCACGGAAAGCATCATCGTACTTGCAGGCGACCATGTAGGCATCGGCAAGTTTCCGCCGGATGTCCACTGAGTCGGCTTTGGCAAGGTCGGCAGTAAACTTGCGGATGAGCATCTGTGCCTGTTCCGCATCGTGGATGGTTCCTTCAAGCATCTGCTGGATAACGGCATCGCCGGAGTCTTTGGCTTTGTCCTGAGTGGTTCCCCCCTCTTCCCAGCGTCCACGCTCCAAAGTGGCAAGCGCCATGGCTGAACGCATCTCTTCTTTGGCTGCCAGATCGTTGGGGGAGTCGCTCACCATCTCTTTGTGGAGTCTCAGCGCCTCTCCTGCCTGATTGTTCCTCTGCATGGCTTCGGCAAGAGCTTTACGGATCATCTTGTTGCCGGGGTGAAGCACACGGATCACATTCAGCGCCGTCACTGTTCCCCAGGGAGCATCGGCAAGGTTGGAAACAAATGCCATGACATGGAGCATGATAGGGTTGTCAACAAAAATGGCAAGAGGACCTTCGCACATCGCCATGGCGGTCACAGGGTTGATAAATGCCGTGACCACCGCCACGGGAGCTACAAACAGTGAAATCAACAGACCGCCCAGCTTGACAAAAATATTCTTTTTCTTACACCAGGCGATCTCATATTCTCTGAGCCGCTCAAAAAGTTGCGGCACATCGGGGTTGGCTTTGATCACAGGCAGCAATATTTCAACAGCTGCGGCGTAATCCCCTTTTTCGGCGAATTTTCCTGCCCGGTTATAACTTTCCCGGACATAAATCTTTGCTTTACTGAAAGTTTTCCGTTCCATAATATACCATATCCTGATTGATTCAACATGTTAACATACACGCACTCAGCGGTTTTGTCAAGTATTTATATCAAAAAAACAGCAAATTTACTGAGGTAATTTCAAAAGTCATTCAAAAAATGGCAAAGATGCCATTCGCAAAGAGCTGGAAAGGGTAGTTTGAAGCTGCTACCTGCAGGGTAACAGCTGAAAACGCTCCCTTTATCAGATCGAAGAAGAGGGCACTTTGACAATTTTGAGGAGTTTTGAAATTGCCTCTACTGCTTATACATTACCGGGAAGGTTCCTCTGACGGGGCTCCCTGTGGGATAGTCCAGAGGCTCCAGTCGGTCCGTGATCCCCCAGCGGCGGCTGAAGGGCCAGAAGATCAGCAGACTGCGCCCCACCAGGTTCCGCCGGGGGACGGCGCCGAAAAAGCGGCTGTCCTGACTGAAATTGGAGTTGTCGCCCAGCATGAAATAGTGGTCAGGGGGCACTGTATAATCCTCTTCCGCCCCGAAAAGCCGGTAATCCCCCATGGTGCTCAGATGTCCCTGATATCCCCCCTTGCCGGAGTAGAGCCGAGCCGTCCGGGGAGCAAGAGCCTGGATCTTCCGGAACTCTTTTTCTCCTGCGGGTCTCACATAGAGTTGATTTTCTTTCAGCCGTACCGTATCTCCGGGGAGCGCCACCAGACGTTTCACATAATAAAATCCCGATGAAGCGCTCAGGGGTTCTCCGCCCACGGTCAGACCGTCGGTGGTAAAGATCATCACCTCGCCCCGTTTCGGGGGGGAAAGATAGATGGAAAAGCGTTCCACAAACAGATGATCCCCCAGAGAGAGGAATCCGTCGGCTTTGATCTCACCTGCGCTGCAGGAAGCGCCCTCTTCCAATCCTGAGTACTCCATCACCTTCTGGGGAGCTCCGGGGAGGCTGTAGCGGACATTGCCGATGGAAAAAAGAACGCTGTCAGTGAAAAAACCGTTCTTATAGCTGTGAAAGAGTGTTTCGCCTGACTCCTTCACCTCCAGACGGGCGCGCCGGGCGGAAAAAAGGGCGTAATTGAGAAACGGGGGGAGATTTTTCCCGAGGGGGGTGCTTTCCATGTAGTGGATCCCGTAAAGTGTGGGCTGCATGGAGCCTGTGGGGATCTTGAAGGGCTGAAAAAAGAGTCCCCTGATGCCGAAGGCGACGGCGCCCACCACGATGAGCAGATCGAGAAGATTTCTGATCCAGGTGTAACCGGGCACGATGCGCCCGGTCTTCTCAAGGGCAGCGGCGGCGGCGTTTTTGAAATCTTTGGGGTCGGAACCGGCAAAAGCGGCGATGACGCCGTCAAACTCCTCTTTCTGCGCCGGAGTCAGAAGATCATCTTCGGCATGGCGTCTGGCACGCAATTCGCTTAAAAATTTGCGCTTTTTACGTTTGTTGAAAAAATTTAACATCCTGAAATCCATTTACTTGACGGAACAACATAAAGCTAATATATCATGCCGGAAGAAAGATTGCAATTTTTCTCCGGAAAAGAGTCTTCACTTTTCCTTTTTTTTCTCTCTTCCGGCGATGAGATCAAGAAAAACCGCCGCCGCATGGGGATAGGCTGCCTGCCGGGCTTTCCGGCTGCGTTCAGCGCCCAGAGCGGGATTCCGGATGTGCTTTTTCACGATCTCAAGAGCCTTTTCAGAAGTGAATTCTCTGTCACTGATCTTTTCCCCCGCCCCTGCTTCAACATAGAAAGAGGCGTTGTCGTTCTGGTGATCCTCGGCGGCATAGGGATAGGGGATCAGGACCGCATTTTTCCCGAAAAGAGCCAGCTCCGCCACACTGGATCCCCCGGAACGGGAAAAGACCAGATCGGCGCTCCCCAGAAAAAGCTCCATGAAGGGGGAGCTTTCAAGGACAAGACGGGGGAAGGACAAATTTTCATAGCGCTGCAATGTTTCTTCAAGCTTTCCTTTTCCCGTCAGGTGGATCACCTGAAAGTTTTCTCCGGAAAGCTGTTTCAAAGCTTCGGGCAGATTTTTGTTGAAGGTCGCCGCCCCCTGACTGCCGCCGAAGATCAGAAGTGTGTAAAGATCTTCTCTGAGAGAGGAATTGTACTCTTTGTTCAGTTGGGAAATGGCTTCACCTTTGGTGATGCGGCACTTTTGCTCCAATTCCGGGCGTATGGGCATACCGGTGCAGATCACTTCGCAACCGCACGCAGAAGCGTTGACCGCAGGAAAAGCGGTTCCGAGAAAACGCCCCATCCGGCTCAGAAGCCGGTTGGCTTTGCCGATACGGGCGTTGCCGTCGTGAAGGTAGACGGGAACGAAAAGGAGCCCTGCCGCCAGCGCCCGGGAGCCGAGGCAAAGGAACCCATAATGATGATGTACTCCGGACGCCGGAAGAGAAACAGCCCAAAGGTCCTGATGAATCCCCCTGCCAGCCCCAGCAGAAAAAGCAGCAGACGCAAAGGGTTTTTTCCGGGGCTTGGCATACGGGGCAGGACCACAGCCCTGATACCGCAGAAAGCAGCCTGTCTGCTCTGGGCAGCCGAATTGACTCCGGAAAGAAGAAGCTCCACCTCACAGGAGCGGTTTTTCAATTCTCTTGCAATGCTCAAGCCGGGGTAAAAGTGTCCTCCCGTGCCGCCGCAGCTGATATAGACACGCTGAACTTTCATTTGTTTTTCCTGAATTTGTTCCTGATCGTTTCCCGGAAGGCATCACTGTAACCGGGTCTGATGGTTTCCATTGCCACTGACAGAAGCAGTGAAACTGCGATGATGGAGGAAGCCACATTGCTTCCGCCGTAACTGATGAAGGGGGCGGGCATCCCTTTGGTGGGAGCACTCCCTGAAACGACTGCCAGATTGATGGTCGCCTGAAGCTGGATCGCCATGGCAAGTCCGAAAGCAAGGAGCATACCCAGTTTGGAACGGGCGCTGACAGCGATCCGGACGGCGAAAAATCCCCACATCAGATAGAGGAGTATGACCAGCCAGATGGCGACAAGTCCCAGTTCCTCCCCCACCACAGCAAGGATGAAGTCGGTGTGCTGTTCAGGAAGATAACGGGTCTTGAGACGGCTCTGACCGAATCCCAGCCCCAGCCACCCTCCTGACCCCAGAGCCATGAGGGAACGATCAAGCTGATAGCCGTCGCCCAGAGTATCTTTCACCGGTCCGAAAACGGTCATGACCCGGGCAAGGCGTTCCGGATTGGAAACGATCTCCCAGACAAAGTAGCAGAGTGCGGCGCCTCCCCCTATAAGGGCGTAGCGCATGTAAAGTCCCCCCGCCACCATGATGGCGCCCGCTGAACCGAGGATCAGCAGACAGGTCCCCATATCCTTGCCCGCCCAGACGAGTCCGCAGGTCACAGCCGCATAAAATCCCAGAGGGATGATGCCGTTCACATGGAAAAACCGGGAAAAAAAGCGGGAAAAATAGGTACAGTAGCCTGCCACAAAAAGACACAGGGCGATCTTTGCAAATTCCGAAGGCTTGATGGACACCTCCCCCAGAGCGGGCAGGGCGAACCTGATCCACCGTCTGGCGCCGTTGACCGGGGAAAAAAAGAGTGCGGCGATAAGCATTCCCCAGCAGATGAGCAGCAGCACTCCCCGGTAGTGGCAGATCCGCTGGTATCCGGCGTCAAAAATGCAGAGCCCCCCGGAGATACCGAGGGCGATCCAAATCAGCTGTTTTTTGAAAAAACTGATGCCGCTGGTGGTGAAACTGGCGGAGTAAAGCATAGTCAGACCGAAAGAGAGCAGCAGTATGGTGACTATGATAAGTCCAAGGGCGCTGACCGCACTGTCGGGCAGTTTTTCCTCTCCTCCGGGGAGCGGAGAGGCAGCTTCAGAGTGAAGACGCAGAGCCATGGCTCCACCTTAACCGATGACGGTTTCCGTGCCGCTTGAGATCTCTTCAAGGTTCTGAGCGGCGGCAAGTTGAATGGCATCTTCATCGTCAAAGACCCGTCGGGGGGAAAGCTCCACCTTCACATCCCCCCCCACTTTGACCCCTGCGGCACGGAGACGCCGCAGATCACGGGCAATGAGCATTTCCCGGCAGCTTTCCACGGAGTCCACGCCGGTGGGGTTTTTGGTGGGGGCGAACATTTCCGCCCGATCCCCTTCGAGGACAAGAGTTTTCTCTGCCAGCGCCAGAGCGTCGAAGATGAAGGATTCAAGCTTCACGCCGTTGGGAGCTTCGGGTTTGGGGTCGCTGACGGAAGGGATCTTTTTGTCGGCACGGTGCCAGGGAAGATCCAGTTTGCCTGAAGCGGTGAGGCGCTCCACAAAGGCACGGGAGATGACATGGATGGCAGGACTCCCCGAAATGAAGCGCAAAGAGCCGTCAGGGTTGCGGGACTCTGCCAGCTCTGCCGGAAGATCGCTGTATTCGATGATCTCCAGGTGTCCGTTGGTGACGCAGAAGTTGCCCAGTTTTTCAAAAGCGTTGGTTTTGGCAAGCATGATGGCGCTCATATCCGCCTTTTCCAGAGCGTGCATACCGATGAAGAGGGGGTTGACCACGGGGACAAGGGGATTGTCCACCTGGAAATAAGAGATGTATTCCACGCCGTCCTTTTTCATCTGCTCAAGAGCCCCTGATTTGCGGAGCGCCAGCAGCGTGCCGCCGTGCCCGTCAGGAGAAAGCGCCAGAGAGTCAGGGGAGCTCATCAGCAGTTTGCCGTCGTAACCGATGGCAGGCATGGTGCCCTGGGTGAAGAAGAATACCTGATCTTCACGCAGTCCCAGATTGCCGTTTTCACGGAAGAAGGTTTCCGTTGCCTCCCGGTTCAGAGCGCTGGTCATGACATACCAGCGGATGGGGGCACCGAACTTTTCTTCGGCACGGGCGATGCTTTGGGCAAAGTATTCAAAGAGGGTACGTCCGGAAACAGGTCCGATGGGGTAGGTCCCTTTGGGACCGTCAAATCCCAGACGGGTCCCCTGTCCCCCCGCCACGGTGAGGCAGGCGGCTTTACCGGACTTGAGGAGTTCAATACCCAGAGCTTGGGCGCGGGCTTTTTTCTCTTCCTCTTCTTTGTTCCGGGGGACGAGGGGGAAATAGGGAGCGGGCTGAAGATCCTCGGGGATAGAGATTTGAGGCTTTTTGACCACATAGTTTGCAATAAGTTCCGGGAGCAGCTCCCAGTCGATCTCTTTGAGCTGGGCGGCAAGAAGTTCGGAAGAGTATTCCAAAAGGTGGCTTTGACCCGCTTTTTCAATGGCGGCACGGAGTTCAGGCGCAAGATTCATCATTTTTTCCTCTGAGATGGGTTGGGTTTGTTTTTTCTATAATATGAACTGTATCCCGGGAATTTTCAAGGCGCTTTCCATGATTTTTTCCACCTTCTTTTCAATTTGACTTGAATAGAAGGCTCCGGTGTGTTAAATTATATAATGTAAAATACAACATATAGTCACTAATTCCGGGAATCTTTTTGTTATGAAATATGAAGCCGTCATCGGTTTGGAGGTCCACGTTCAGGTCAGAACCAAAAGCAAGATGTTCTGTGCCTGTGCCAATAGTTACGGGGCTGAGCCCAATACACTGACCTGTCCTGTGTGTCTGGGATATCCCGGCGCCCTGCCCGTGCCCAACCGTGAAGCCATCCGTGCCGCCGTCCGTGCCGGACTTCTCACCGGGTGCGAGATCGCCAGGTACAGCAAGTTCGACCGCAAGAGTTACTTCTACCCTGACCTTGCCAAGGATTATCAGATCTCCCAGTTCGATCTGCCCTTCTGCATCAAAGGGAAACTCCATCTGGGGGGAACCGGATTTTCCGGCGCTGAGATCGCTCCCCACGATGTGGGCATCACCCGTATCCACCTTGAGGAAGATCCCGCCAAACTGACCCATTTCGGAGCTGTCAGCGGCGCCGACTTCAACCGCTCCGGGGTGCCGCTCCTTGAGATCGTGGGGGAACCCGATCTGCGTTCTGCCGACGAAGCCTACGCCTATCTGACCAAACTCAAAGAGATCATGCGCTACGGCGGCATCAGCGACTGCGACATGGAAAAAGGTCAGATGCGCTGCGATGTGAACATCTCTCTGAGACCTGAAGGCACTGAGAAATTCGGGACCCGTGTGGAGCTTAAAAATTTGAACAGTTTCCGTGCCGTCCACCGTGCCATTGAATACGAGATCGACCGCCAGACCGGAGAACTCAACGCCGGAAGAGAGCTCCATCAGGAAACAAGAGGCTGGGACGATGAAGCCGGTGAAAGCACCGTGCTGCGCTCCAAGGAGTCCGCTCACGACTACCGCTACTTCCCCGATCCCGATCTGCTCCCTGTGACCTTGAGCGATGAAGAGATCGAAGAGATCCGCAAGACTCTCCCCGAAATGCCCGATGCCATGCGTGAAAGGTTCCGGAAGGATTACCAGCTCACCGCCTACGATGCCGACGTCATCGTGGCGGACCGTGACCTTGCCCCCTGGTTCGATCAGGCGGCAGGGAAGGCGAAGAACCCCAAACTGGTCGCCAACTGGCTTATTTCTGAACTGATGCGTGAACTTGCCAATGCAAAGATCGCCATTGCCGAGTGCAAGATCACTCCTGAAAATCTGGCGGCGCTGACCGATCTCATCGGTTCCGGCGCTATCAGCGGCAAGCAGGGCAAAGAGGTCTTTGCCGAGATGTTCGCTTCAGGCGAAGCCCCTGCGAAGATCGTGGAAGCCAAAGGCATGTCTCAGGTCAGCGACTCCGGCGCCATTGCCGGATTTGTGGCTGAAGCCATTGCCGCCAACCCCAAACCTGCGGAAGAGTTCAAAGCCGGGAACGGCAAGGCTCTGCAGTTCCTTGTGGGGCAGGTCATGAAGATCAGCCGGGGCAAAGCCAATCCCCAGATGGCTGTGGCGGAACTTAAAAAGCAGCTCCAGTAACATCAAACGGATCTTTTATGAGTGTTGAGATCACATCCACGCCATTGATCGTCCTTTCCAAGAGTCCCTACCGGGAGTCCTCCCTCATTGCAGTGGGGATCTCCCCCGATTACGGAAAACTTCAGCTGGTGTGCAACGGTGCCCAGAAGATTTCGGGGAAAGAGTATGTTCAGGTGGATCTTTTCAGAGAGCTTTCAGTTGAATTCACTGAAAGTCGCTCCACCTTGAAGACCGCCCGGGAGATCGAGATCATATCGACCAATGACAAGCTCCCTGAAAATCCGGTCAATTTCCGTCTTGCAGGGAAGATGGGGGCATTCCTCCTTGCCAATATCAGGGACGATCTGCCCATGCCTTATACATACGACTCCTTCAGTTCGGTACTTTCCCATCTGAGCTGTGAGACTCCGGAAGAGGAACGCTGGACCCCCATGCAGTGCGCCGTGGTGCTCAAAACAGCATTCCTCTGTGAAAACGGACTTCTCCCCCAGAGCACCGATGAGAGAAGTTCCGCCTTTCTGGAAAATGTGGTGGCGGCAGGTATCGACAACAGCGCTCTGCCCAAATGTCCTGCCGAATACTGGGCAAAGCTCAACGACTGGCTGGGAACGGTCATGGATATCAACGGAGTAAGAAAACAATGAAGTTTTTTTCTTTGATCTTTCTCTTTCTTCTGCTGGGAACGATTGCCGGATGCAACACCCGCTATGTGGATGTGCGGGGGGAAAAGTTTGAAATGATCAGCGAAAGTGAAGAACAGGAGTTGGTGGAACACGCCAGACTTTCATTGAAGACCATTTCCAAAAAGATCCCCCCCGGCGATATGAAGACTATTGACACAGTTGCGCCGGAGATGCGGTTCATCTACTCAGGCGACCGTTACGGCAGAGCCATCGTGACCTGGAAGTTCCCCCGCTACGAGGTGGGAGTGGACTACGAAGGGCAGTTGATGACAAAATACATGAATTCAACTGTTTTCAGCAGAAAAAAGCAGCCTGAAGTCCTCGACTTCAGCAAACGTCCGTCCCGGTACCGTATCTCCCCCCGGAGGGGCAATACGGGCAATATGAACCCCAAAAAGGAGAGTCGGAAATGAAACTTATTCTTCGTGCGGTCACCTTGATCCTTCTGGCAGCGGGTATCATGCTTCCCCTTGCCGGATGCCACCACCATCACAAGCGGCGTAACGCACCGCCGCCGCACCGGTACAGACCGGCACCCAGACCTGTCTACAAAAAGGCTCCGGCGCCCCGTCACTACAAACCGGCACCGCCCCGTCACTACAAACCCGCTCCCAAGCCCCACAAACACTGAAAGAGCAGAAAAAAAGAGTGCTGCAGGATTTTTCGCAGCACTCTTTTTTTGTGGGACCTGTTCCCTTCACGGGCAGGTCAAATAACTTTTCCCCTCAGCGGTGGAAAAGGGTCACGGCACTTTTTTCTCCGGTGGTGACATCAGTGACCGCACAGCGCCACTTTCCGGCAGGGTCGGAGGGGGCGAAGGGGACACTGTATTGGCATTTGCCATTGACGGGGAGCAGGCGCTTGCTGTAATGTTTCACCTCTTTTCCGGCGGGGTCGAAAAGCTGAACATTCAGGGCTGTGGCATATTTTTTGCTGCCGAAAGTGACCGTAACGGTATTGCCTTTGGCTGAAACAACTCCCTTTCGGACCTTCTCTTTCAGAAGCGCCAGCAGCAAAGAGCTGCTTTCAGTGAAAACAGGGATCTCAAGCTGCGCGGTGTATCCGAAATATTTGCCTGAGATCATATCGTAGACATGAGCCTTTTTACCGAGAGCGATCCTGACCGCCCGGGGCTTTTGGGAAGGTGTGGTGATGCCGATGTAACTGTTTCCGTTTTTGTCGATGCGCTGGTAGAGCTCCGCATCTGTGACCACTTTGCCGTCGCAGGTGATCTCAGGGGAGCCGCTTGCCCCCAGCACACTGAAAAGGCGTTTGCGCTCAGCGGCGATGAGTGCCGCATTGGCAGGAGTGTTGGGAAACTCAATAGCTGAAAGGTACTTGTAGCAAAGCTCCTCTTTGAGGAGATTGCCTTTGATCTTGAAGATGTGGGCAAGTCCGGGAGCTTTGCGCAAACGGCAGTCGGCGTAGCGCCGGGCAGGGATCCCTTCGGCAAAGACTCTGCCCCCCTTTTTCACAAAGGCTTCAACGGCGGAGATCTCTTTGTCAGACATGGCATTGGCATCCATGAGGATCAGATATTTGTACCGGTCCTTGAGAAGTATCCCCTCTTCCAGCTGTTCGGAAGTGATGTAGTTGAAGCTGTATCCGCAGTTCCGCAGCAGTTTGTTGTATTTGTCGAAACTGGTGTTGCGGCTCCGGTGGCGCTTTTCGATGAAAGCGCCACGGATGGAGCTCTGGGAGTAGAGCAGAGCCACATCGGCTTTCTCTTTCACATTGTTGATCCAGTGAGCACCCAGACCGGATTTGATGATGCTGAAAGGACGCTGGACGATTTCCAGCTGGGGTGAAGGAGTCCCGTCAGGATTGCACAGGGAGTACCAGGAAAATCCGAACATCCCCCGCATACCGCAGAAAAGGGCACGCCAGACGCGGTAGTGACTGCTGCGGCTGTAACCGAACTCCCAGGGCATGAGTTCCGCTCCGGGGCGAAGGGAGCGCTGGATCTCAAACTGTCCCCCCAGTCCGTAATTCATGAGTCCGTTGAAGTGCTTCATCAGGCGGCTCCAATCCATGCCGCCGTAGGCGGTGGAGGGCTGAGTGCCGGAAAGAGAGGTGCGGGCATCGGGATCATGTTTCCGCAAGGCGGCGAACAGGATCTTTGCCACATTTTCCAATCTGCCGTCCATGAATTCCAGGTGGTCCGCCCATCCGGCGGGGGAAGCCCCTTTCCAGACCTCATCCCGGGTAAAGGGGATCACCTTTTCCCATGAAGCAAAGCGGGTGTTCCAGACACTGTTGAGTTTGGCAAGAGAACCGTATTTCTTCTGTGCAAATTTCCGGAACTCTTTCAGACAGTGTTCAGAGAAACAGAAGTCAACAGGCGTTCCGCCGTAACCGGTGATGGATTGTTCATCCCCCATCCAGTAGAAGCGCATACCGTGCTGATAGTCGTGAATCCCCGTTCTGGTGAAGCTTTTGATATATTTGTCAAGGAAAGCAGGATCCGAAAGACAGGGCTTGCGGACAAGAAGCAGTTTGTTGCCGGTCTTGGCATAGTCCAGAGGTTCCGGGCAGCGGGTGATGCCCAGATGGTGCAGACGGGTGGGGTGGATGTTGTGGCGGATGGGGAAGGCAGTCTGCAGCACGCCCCAGTTGGCAATAAGGGTGTCGATCTGATATTTGTGGAGCAGCTCCCCGTAGAGATGCCACAGGTGTTTGCGGGGTTCCCCTGCCACCCAGGCGCCGATCTCAAACTCCCGCCACGCTTTCGCCTTGTCTGAGGGACGCACGGGGAAGCTCAGTTCATAGCGGTCGATCTCGTTTTTGCCATCCATCAGCTGCACCCGCAGGTACCCGAAGCGGGAGCAGAGTTCGTTGGTGATCCGGGCGCTGCCTTTGATTTCAGGAGCGCCTTTGACAGTTTTCACAGGGAACGCCCGTTTGAAAGTGTCGATGAGAGTGGTTTTGACAGTCAGCCCTGCCGTTTTCCCTTTGAGGGAAACAGTGTAATTCATGGTACTGCCATCGGTGTAGAACTTTTTATCGGCAGTGACCTTTCCGATCTTTGCCTGAGCAGGTTTCCTGACGCTCCATGTGCCCCAGTTCAGCACCTCTTTTTTACTGTTGCGGAGAATGATGCTGTAATTGAGCAGATCTGCATGAGGAGCCGATACACCGGGAATGTTGACGGTGTTGACTCCCTTTTTCAATTCAACAGTGAACTCTTTTTCAAAGCGTGTTTCCATGAAACTGTCACGGAGCGTTGCCTTCAAAGTGACCTTCTGCGCCCCGGGAGCATTGATCTTTACCGTGGATTTGCTCCCGGCAAAGGTGGGTTCCAATGTCACCGCAGGAGTGCGGTTTACCGCTGAAAGGGCAAGTTTGGCAATAAGTGAATAGTAGAACTCATAAGGAGCTTTGCGGTCGGGATATTCGGGTTTGAAGTCAGGGGTAAAGGCTCCGGCGGCATCGAAACGCCCGAAAGTCGCCATATAGTTGAGGAAATAGAGCTTCCCTTTGCCCAGTTTTCCTTTGACCAGATAGGGGATCCCTGCGGCGGTGGCAAGGATGTTTTCTTTTCTGGCGTTGTAACGGTAAACGGGCTCAGCGCCGAAAAGTTCAAAAGGAATACCGCTGGTGACAAAACTTTTCTGCACCGCTTTGGGAACGCCTCTGAAAACTTTTTTCCCTTTGGCTTCGGTGAGGGGCATGAATTTTTCTGCCTTGTTGGTGCCGATGTAGATGAGTCCTGCGCCTTTGCTGACCCGGTCGAGGATCATTTTTTTCTGTTCAGAGGTAAAGTGGCTCCAGGGAAGACCTGCGATGATGATGAGATCGATCTTTTTCTTGAAGGCACGCTTGATGTTTTCGTTGATGTTGTTCACAGAAAGCATACCGAAATACTTGCCGATGACATAGATGGGAGTCGCCGTCCGGTAACGCCCCAGATTCATGATGAAGGGGACGGTGTAATCCATGTCCAATCTCTGTGAGAGGTCGCCTGTTTCCAGAATGGCGTCGTTGTCGGTGAGGACAAGGGTCTTGATCTTGCCCCCGGGGAGGGGTTTTGCCCAGGGGATGTGGGGAGTGGGGTTCACATTGGTAAAATTCAAAAGCTCCACCCGGCTGCGGGCATCGACTTTTTTCTCTTCCAGAGCGGCGATGCTCCACTTATCTTCGGCGCCGTCAAAGTTGACGAATCCGTTGAGCCGAGCCATCTCCTTTTTCCCGGAGCGGAGTATGACTTCGATCTCCTGCAAAGTTTCTTCTTCCCCGGGGATGGTGACTTTGAAAGAATCGACCGTGCCGGGAGCCTTGAAAACAAGTTTGTTTTTCTGAATGCTCTTCCACTTGCCGTCAGGGGCTTTACGCACCATGACCTCCGCCTCAACGGAACCGGCTTCGGCGTTGTGGACTCTTACTTCCACAGGCAGAGCGCTTTTGTCAGTTTCGATGTCGCTGCCCCGGAGCTCTCCCACAAGGCCGCTCCCTGCCCCTGAGATCTTTTTCAATCCCGTAAAGGGGAGGACTTCGGCACGGGTCTTGAAGGATTTGCCCGCGTCGATGGTGACTTGTTCAAAGCGCCACTCCGTTGAAGGAACGGCACAGCCGCCGAACCAGGAGTAGAGAAGCTGCAGCTCAGGGTAGCTCATGGTGATCGCCACACCTTTTCCCGTTACAGGGTCAGCGTTGCCCAGCCATCCCCGGGCGGCACGGAACTGCCAGGTGTCAGTGGGGCGTTTGTCGGGCTTGATGCGGACGATCCCGTTGATGGTGGGGAAGAAAAAGTCATTTTTGACATTGCGTTCACCGATCATGTGGTGGAACCAGAAGCCGTAGACCAGAGGAGACATGGCGGCGTCCATATTTTCCAGATCGTAGTCGATGGTGATCTTGGCGGCATTTTTCCAGAGGATGTAATCTTTTTTCACCTTGAGAAAGTTGATCCCTGCCCCGGCATGGTTGCCCACAGATGTCACCACCACCCGGTCGGGGAACTTTTCAGTGGAAACAGCAAAGGGTTTGTTCCGCAGAAAGAAGCGGGATTTCGCCACGTTCCAGACATTTTCGGTGCCGCTGCCCCCCTCGACGGTGTCGATGAGTTCGCTTTTCATCTCTTTGCTGAAGATGCTCCAGAATCTTCCACCCAGAGGGTTGACCGTGATCTTGAACCAGGGTGAATCCACCCGGGTCATGAGGACATTGTCCACCTTGGACTGTTTGACCTCAAATGCCCCCAGCGGCAGCACCGCTGCCAGCAGGGCGAAAATTATAAAACGCCGCATAAAACTTTTCCTTTCTCTGTTTTTATTTCTTGGCGCGTACTCGTATCTCGTTCAGTCCATAATGACCGTCGCCCACAAGGGCGATTTTGAAACGGCACATCTTGCCGGGATTTTTAACGGTGTAGACATACTCTTTACAGCTTTCGTCGATCAGCTTTTTGCTGATGGGTTTGCCGTAGGCGTAGGTGTTGATGATGACAGGATCACCAAAGTTCCCTGAACCGTCATCCCAGCTGACTTGCAGCTGTTTCAGAAGGTACCATTTGGTATATTTCCGGGTAACGATCTCTATTTCTGTCACATTTTGAGTGGTTTCAAACTCCCCGGTGACAGCCACTTTGAGCTGCCGCCAGCTGACGCCTGTGCCGTTGTTTCCATCGCAGAGGATATCGGGGGTCTTTTCTCTGGTAGGCTGACTGTAAGTGTATCTGAACGCCACTTCATCGGGGTACTTTGTGATCTTCGCTTTGCGGTAGGCTTCACGGAGGAGCTTTTTTGCCTCCTCAGGGGGCGTGCTTTTCCCGGCGATCCCGGCGGTATTGCCCTCAAAGGGGAAATAAAGAAGCCTTCCGGGGAGTTCCGGAGAAGGTTTCCCCTCTTTCCCTGCTGCCATGATCTTTTGTATCATCTCTTCAGAAAGGGGCACATCAAAAAGGGCAAGTTCGTCAATGGCTCCGGGGAAGGAGGGGGATTTCCAATGACTTGCATTGTATCCCACAGCCAGATTTGAGGAGGAAAACTTTTCGGGCATCTCAAGGCGCTGGTAGGCAGAGAGTTTGCCGTTGAGATAGATCCGGCAGAAGCCCTCTTTGCGTTTGCCCCACACCACAGCGGCATGATACCACTCGCCCGGCTTGACCGCTGAGGCGGAACACTCCACTCTGGTGGAACTCTTTGCTGAACGCACATTGACCCCGAAATGTCCTCTGCCGAAATAAATGTAAAACCATCCCGGTTTATTGATCCCCAGTCCCAGAAGCATGGCGTGCCGTTTCAGGGGCAGTGCCCCGTCTGAGAGTTTGAACCAGAAGAGGGCGCTTCCCCCCTGAGGGGTCAGCCGGGCAGGATCAAAGGCAAGGGGAGAGCGTCCGTCAAGAGCCTTCCCGGAGATCCCCGGAACGAACTTTGCTCCCGGCAGTCCGAGAGCCAGAAACATAAAAGCAGTAACAAAAGTGTATTTCATAAACTCCTCTCTTCAAGGTCTCTGAACGGAGTCCGCTCCGCCCCAGAACCATTTTTTATATTCAGGATCCTGTAATGTTCTGACATGGACCGGCGTCACATGGTAATCGGCAAAAAGCACATTGGCATTGTGGTTGTGCCTTGTGGCGTAAAAGCCTTCATTGGCACTGCGCCAGCTCCGGACCATCCATGAGTAAGTGTTGATCAGATAGGTGAAATTATCTGTCCCAGCGCCTTGAGAATCCATAAAAAAGGCAAGTTTCCCCGGCTGTTTGATCCGGTGGTAGGGGATGTTTGCGTAGTTGTCTGCTTTCACCCCCAGCATCCCTGAACCGTTGAAGCCGTAATTGGGGAAGGAACTGGGTTTATAATCCTTGAGCCGGGCGGGGGCAAGGACTCTTGAAGGGCACTCCCACATCATCATATCAATATATTTCTGGTTGATCAGAACCTGATGGGGACGGTCACGGTAATCGCTGTACCAGTTGGGTTTGCGCCGGGGAACCAAGACCTTGTGATCATTATAATACTGGCTCAAGGCAAGACCGATCTGTTTAAGTTTATTGATACAGCTGGCGGACTTTCCCCGTTCCCGTGCCTGCTGCAGAGCGGGCAGCAGCATTGCGGCAAGAATGGCAATGATCGCAATAACGACCAATAGCTCGATCAGCGTGAACGCTGATCGAATGAAGCACGGCTCCGCCGTATGAAGCATTTGCCTGCGGCAAATATGAAGCGCACTTTCAGTGCATGAAGCGCTTGCTTTGCAAGCATTATAAGGCATTTTTTTTGATTGTTTCTTGAGGTAATACAACGGTAAAACACCTATTTGACAAGTAACACTCACCAAAAGTTCAATCAGCGTGAACGCTGATTGAGTGAAGATGTGAAGGTGTGAAGAGCATTTTTGACTGTTGTCAAAAATGCGTGAAGTGCGCCCTGTCGGGCGTAAGGATGTG
>JAFTIE010000217.1 GCA_017457065.1 Lentisphaeria bacterium | reverse complement strand
TCAAAAAATGGCAAAGATGCCATTCGCAAAGAGCTGTAAAGGGTAGTTTGAGGGTGCTACCTGTAAGGTAACAGCCGAAAACGCTCCCTTTATCAGATCGAAGCGAGGGCGCTTTGACAATTTTGAGGAGTTTTGAAATTGCCTCAAAAGTTCACCCATTGACCTTTGGCGGCAGATTCCTTCACCACCTCAAGATAACGCTGGATCTTGATCCCCTGCTCCAAACCGGGATCAGCTTTGACACCGTTGTGGACACAGGCAAGAAAGTTGTAAAGACAGTGCATGTGTCCCCGGAGCCAGCCGATGGCGGCTTTGGGAGTGGGGAAACCTGCGGGTTTGTCGTAACGCTGTCCGCAGTCGATGGCGGTCCATCCCCGAACCCCGCCGATGGGAGAACCTTTGGCGGTGCGGTCGTAGAAGAAAAGTTTATCCAGATTCATGGGTTCCCACTTGATACTGCCTTTGGAGCCGTGAATGGTGAATCCCATTTCATCCTCCGCCCCCGTAGCGATCTTGGAAGCACGGATAATGCCTGAAGCGCCGTTGGGCAGCTTGACGATGCAGTTCATGTTGTCTTCTGCTTTCACATCCAGCATGACCGCAGGATCACTGGCGGAAGGGCGCTGAGGATAAGCGATATGGGTGGTGGCGCAGACAGAGGCAAAGTCCCCCACAAGGCTGTTCATCAGATCAAGGATATGGCTCCCCAGATCGGCAACAGTACCGGCTTCAAGTTTCCACTTGAGGGGCGCCTTGGGATCGGAGCTGCCGCTGTGGAAATAGGCGCCTTCAAACTCCAGCACTTCACCGATGGCGCCCTCTTCAATAAGCTGCTTTGCACGGAGCGTGGCAGGGAAGAAACGGTTCTGCAGCGTCATCTGGGCAATGCCTTTGTACTCCGGCAGAAGGGCTTCGATCTCGGCAGCTTCGGCGGCAGTGGCAACAAGGGGTTTGTCGCAGTAGATGTGCTTGTTGTTCTTCATGGCGGACTTCAGTGCCTCAAGGTGGGCATCATTTGGGGAGCAGATATCCACGATGTCGATTTCGGGATTTTCGGTGATCTCCCTGAAATCGGTGACACCAACTGCTCCCAGAGCGGCGGCGGCTTTGGCGGCGCTTTCGGGACGTGAGGTGCAGACCATGGTGATTTCGGATCTGAAATCCTGCTGATCGTAGAAAAGGGGGATATTCTGATGTCCGTAGGTGTGGACCTTACCGATGAATCCGTATCCGATCAATCCGACTTTGTAGACCTTCATAAAAAATTACCTCATTGATATTGTTGAAAAAACTGTTATTTTACCTCGACCAGTGAAGCACCGTTGAGGCGGCACTCTGAGCCTTTTTTGCCGTGAAGCTGGAACCTGACATAAGGATTTTTCCCCAGCGCCTTGCCGTGGGTGGAAACGATGTACTCCTGACGCATCCACTTCAAGGGACCTCTGAGCTTTCTCCGGGGGAGCATGGTCACATATCCGTTATGCTCGTCAAAACGGACATTGAACTCTGAATCCTTTTCCAGTTTCAGCCAGAAGGTCAGTTTGTATTTGGTATTGGTCTTGAGCTTGAGATACTGCGCCAGAAGCTGTCCGTCTTTCAGCACCAGCGAACCTCCGTCTGTAACAAAGTCCCCGGTATCACGGGCAAGAGGACGTCCGGAGAACCATTTGCCCATCCAGCGTCCGTTGATCCTGCCGGTAAAATTACCGTCGGCAAGAAGATTTTTCTCTTTGGGTTCTTCAAAAACCACAGTACCGAAATTTTCCAGATCGCCGAAACTTTTGGCAAAGAAGCTCCAGTTGTAGCAGGGGAGCGCCTTGACACCGTTGAGGACCCGGTAACGGGTGAAGTTGGCTTTGAACTTGCCGGGAACGGCGGCAGGGAGACTTTTGACCGGGATAGCCGCTTCAATAGTGAAGCCTTTGCCCTTACGGATGGAGGCGGTGACTTTGGCAGTCACATTCCAGGGGGCGATCTTTTTGACGCCCACTTTATGATAGAGTCCGGTGTAGACACCGGCAGGGGTGAGAATCAGCTGAAAACGCTCCTTCTTCTCTCCTGCAGGATCAAACTGGACCTCAACGCTGGTATCTTCCCAGAGTTTGGGATCGTGGTTCTTCCGCCTGGGCTGGATCATGGCATCGGTGTGGGGTTCTTCGCAGGTGAACTTCACATAGTAGAAGTTTTTGTCCCGTTTCAGCTGAACGTAACTTTTGACCTCAGCTTTCCCTTCCATGGGGACCAGATAGCAGGGTGCGCCCCATTTGTTTTCAGGCATGACAGCCTTCCAGTGTTCATTGGCGCTGACCTTCTTGATCCAGTTGTTTCTGGCTTTGAGAAGATTGCCGTAGATGTGGGTCTTGATGAAGCGGACTCTGTCAAGAGATCCCTTATCATTTTTGACCAGTGTTTCAGCCCGGGCAAAAAGTTTATCGACTTTGGCAAGTTCTCCGGGACCCCAGATCTTGTTCCAGAGTTCAGTAATGGTGGGAACGATGGTCTCAGGACCTTCGGGGGTTTCCACAGAGCGTCCGACGTAGGCGAGCCAGTTCTTTTCAAGGGTGACGAAAAATTCTGCCATGGGAGCGGCAGCTTTGCCGAACATGCGTCTGTTGAACTCAGCCATGACCTCTTTGACATCGGTGGAGTTGTTCCACGCCACCCGGCTGAACACATAGTAGTTGATGGCACTGAGCATGAAAATGTCAGTTTCAGCTTCCATGTAGGCACCGAAAATGTAGGGAGCGGCATCCTTGTAGAACTGCCCCACCACCATGGGAGCGGTATTGGGCAGCCCCGGCTCCATGCGGAGCTTACTGGGATAGGTCCAGAGCCAGGTCTTGCCCCCCAGCTTTTTGTGCCAGTCGGCAAGGAGCTTCAAATCTTTGGCGTGGAGAGGGGTATTCACATTCCAG
>JAFTIE010000216.1 GCA_017457065.1 Lentisphaeria bacterium | reverse complement strand
GGGAGCGTTTTTCCGCCTTCGCATAAAGCTACGGCGGGACAAGCGCCTGTTACCTTACAGGTAGCAAGTGCAAACTACCCTTTACAGCTCTTTGCGAATGACATCTTTGCCATTTTTTGAATGACTTTTGAAATTACCTCATCTCCTATTAAATTAGCATCATTTTTTAATTTTTCAACTCCATTTGACGGAAAGTTCAGAAAAACGTCTTAAAAGGTTCTTGAACAGAGTGTTTTACGGGAATTTTTTTGAAAACCTCATTTATAACTTATGCGTTTCCTTGAAAAAACTCCATCATGGTTTTATATTATCTGAGGCAATTTCAAAACTCCTCAAAATTGTCAAAGTGCCCTCTTCTTCGATCTGATAAAGGGAGCGTTTTTCCGCCTTCGCATAAAGCTACGGCGGGACAAGCGCCTGTTACCTTGCTGGTAGCAGCCTTCAAACTACCCTTTACAGCTCTTTGCGAATGACATCTTTGCCATTTTTTGAATGACTTTTGAAATTATCTCTATCTCGTAAAAGTTCAGAGGTCTGTTGATGAATCAGAGAGAGATCGCTAAAAATCTGGGGGTTTCGCAGGTTGCCGTGTCGCTGGTGCTGCGGAATCCGCAAACAACCCGTGTTTCCGCAGAGAAAAAGAGCAGGATCATTGCCTCTTTGCGGGAAAACGGTTTTTTAAATTCCGCCGGTATGAAACGGAGCTGGGCGGCGGGATTTATTACCGATGCTCTTCAAAGCCGGAATGATGCTTTTATCCATGAGGCGGTCTGCGGAGCTGAAGAGGAGCTTTGCCACAGTTATTATAATGTTATATTTGAAGTTTTCCGCAACCGGGAGCTCAATGTTTTCAAAAACAGACAGGTCGATGGTGTGATCGTCCGCTCAGGAAAAGCTCTGGAGTATCTGCTTCAGAAAGATGAACAGCCTTTGCCCATGGTCCTGCTGAACTGCGCTCTGCCCGGAGTTGTTTCAGATACCGTCATGCCTGACAATCGGGGCGGTATGCTCAAGATGTGCCAAAAACTCCTTGACTGCGGATTCAAACGCATCGCCTTTCTGGGGGCGGCGCCCCAATATTCCCCTTACAGCTGCAACTACTCGGAGCGCCTGAGCGGATATCTGGAATTCTGTGTCAACTCCGGCATTTCCCCTTTGTGGGAAAATATCCAGCTGCCGGTGAAAAATGCCCCTGAAAATTTTCGTGCCGCCGAAGAGATCATTTCAGCATGGGAAAAACTCTCCGCTCCTCCCGATGCGGTGGTCACGGTCAACTATCTTTATGGAGCTGTCCTCTCTTCTCTGCGTCCCGCCCTTGCCGTAGGAGCCGGCGACAACAAGATCGTTGCCGGTGTCAGAGGAACACCCCGTTTCATGCTGGTGCAGGACTCCCGTGCCATGGGGGCTTTTGCTGCTGAACTCCTTATGCGCCGCATTGCCGATCCCCAAAGGAAACATGTCAGACTCAACTGTGAAGTTGCGCTGCAATCTTTATAAATTTTCTGTCTCAACTAAAAGGAAAGGAAAAGAAAATGAGAGATTTTTTGAGAGAGTATCTGGATGAACTGGAAAATCGCATGGAACGGATCCTTGCCGAACAGCGGGAAATGATCGACCGTGCCGCAAGAATGATGGCGGACCAGATCAAAGCTGACAAGCTGATCTATGTTTTCGGTTCCGGCGGTCACTCCAACATGATGGCTGAAGAGATGTTCCACCGGGCTGGCGGTCTTGCCTGTATCAGTCCTGTCTTTGCCGATGCCATCCGTATTCCCCATATCCCCTTCGGCGAAAGATGTGCGGAACTGGCTCCCTACATCCTCGACGCCTACAACATCGGCAAGGACGACCTTCTCATCCTGGTCAACGGCTACGGTATCAATCCTGTCACCATTGAAACTGCCATTGAGTGCCAGAAACGGGGCGTCAAAGTCATTGCCGTCACCTCCACCGACTACGCCGAAAAGCTGCCCAAGGATTTCCACGGACGCCACAAATCCGGACAGAATCTCCATGAGATGTTTGATGTGACCTTGCTTACCTACATGGAATATGGTGACGCCATCGTTTCCATGCCCGGTATCGACTCCAAGATCGGTGCCTACTCCACTTTCGGCAACGCCTTCATCTGCAACGCCATTGCCATCCGCTGCTGCGAAATGCTGGTGGAAGAAGGCATCGAAGTTCCCATTATCAACAGCATCAATGTTCAGGGCGGTCTGGAAAAGAACAAGAAGATCTACGCCAAATACCGTCCTCTCATCAAGTGGCTTTAAGAAATAAAAAATGTAAACGAGGCAATTTCTATGAAAATCAACTATGAACAGCATACGCCCGAACAGGCGCTTGAACTTTATTGTGACTGGATCGTCGAACATCTTAAAAAGTTCTCCCCTCCTTTTGAGTGGTATTTTCTCTTCTACCCCATCCGCACCCTGCTTCTGGGCGCCAAGCTGCTGAACCGTGAAGATTATGCCGAAGCCGTTTGGCCCTGGCTGGATCAGTACTGCATTGAACAGTTCCCCAACGGCGGACTCTTTTCCACCTGCCGGGGCAAGGCGATCACTGAGTACACTCAGGAGGAGATCGAAAACGACATCCGTACCGGCAGACTCAATCTTGCCGACGGCGGTTCCAATGTCCACGCTCTCTTTCAGGCTGCCATCTGCTGCAAAGATCCTGAGCGGAAACAGCGCTACATCGACTGCGGCTGCAAATGGCTGGATTGCTGGGTCCCCGTCTGGTCGCTGCCCAACGGCGCCTACGGCAACGGTATCTGGAACGGTCACAAGATCTGCGAACCCTATTCCATGGCGATGAACGTCTGTTCTGCTTTTGCCGGAGCCTATCTTGCCACCGGCGACAAACGTTATGTCCGCAACGCCGAAGGCTTTGCCATGTGGCAGTGCGACAATATCCACGAAACACGTGTGCCCATCCGCTACAATCTTTATCCCCCGTCAAACAACACCCTCATCGGCGACTTCAGCCGTATCTTCTACATGATGGAAGCCTTCTGCTGGGTCCACCATGTCAGCTCTGACAGTGAGGTGCGTTCACGCATTGAAAAGATGATGAAAAAGTGGATCGACGCCGACATCATCACCCGCTGGCCCGACAAATTTGACTGGTTCGACATGAACAAGGCCTTCCTGCGGGTCAATCCCGGGGATTACAAAGACAGCTTTGATGATAAACTGCGCTTTTACTGGTTCTCTTCCAAGTGCTGCGGTATTCCTTCACTGCTGCAGTACTATGTTGACAACATGTATGACGATCCTGAGATCCGCAAACGCTGTCAGCAGGGGGCTCTTTACCTTTCACACCCCCTCAAGGCACGGATGCTTGCCGTCATGGCTGAGGATACCGTCCCCGACTTCTGTCTCCAGGCCACCGGTTTTGCCGGTCTGACCGTGGCTGAAGGGATCAAAAAGGGTTCCACCTTTGATATTTTCGGCAAAGCCCCCGAAAAATAAAAGAACAAAAAAAGACCCGGAAAGCGCTTCGCAACGGAAACGCTTTCCGGTATTTTTTTGTCAGCAGTCAGAGGGGGCGCGCCAATCGGTGCGGGGGGACAGGGAAAGAGTCCCTGCTTTTGCACCGTCAGGCATGGGGTTGCGCTTGAACTGTTGGGTGCGGAACCGGGCAGTAAAGATCTTTAAGGCTGAAGCGATCTCTTCTCTTGAGAAGCGACCGGCAAAGAGCTTTTCGGCAGCTTTTTGGAGAAACTTGCCGTCCGCACCGTATTGTACCGTGTGCCAGAGGAAAAAGTCGTGAAGATCATAGCTGCCTACCAGCTCTTCTGTGTGTTGAGCTCCGGGGAGGAGTTCGGGGGAAACCGGGGTGTCCACCACATCTTTCAATATGGCTCTTCCGGCATCGTCGGCAATTTGGTCGGCGTAGAATGTGACCAGACTCCGCATGAGGGTTTTAGGAATGGAGCCGTTGACACCGTACATGGACATCTGGTCGCCGTTGTAGGTGCACCACCCCAGAGCCAGTTCCGAAAGATCCCCTGTGCCGATGACCATGCCTGAAAGTTCATTGGCAAGATCCATAAGGATCTGGGTGCGCTCCCGTGCCTGACTGTTTTCATAGGCGATGTTGTGGTTTTCCGGATCGTGTCCGATATCTTTGAAGTGAGCGGTGACGGCGTCGCCAATGGGGATGATCCGCAGCTCTGCACCGAAAATTTCCGCCATTTTTTCAGCATTACTTTTAGTCCTGCTTGAAGTGCCGAATCCGGGCATGGTGACGGCACAGATGGTGTCAGGTGAGAGACCCAGTTTCTTGCAGCACTCCACGCAGACGAGGAATGCCCATGTGGAGTCCAGTCCTCCGGAAAGCCCGATGACAAGTTTTTGACTGCGGGTATTCTTTACCCTTCGGGCAAGAGCGGTGCTTTGGATGGCAAGAGTTTCCCGGCAGCGTGTTTCAAGCTCCTTGAGATCCCCGGGGATAAAAGGATTGGCATCAAAGTGCACCTCTGCCCAGTCCTTTGCTTTCGGGAGGGCGCCGAGGCGGCAACGCTTGCATGAGACAATTCCGTTAAAAGGATTTTGATGATTTTTCCGTATGCGGCGCTGATCCAGACGCCAGGGGAAAATGTCAGAGTAGATAATGGTGCTCTCTGAGACAAGGGGGGTGTTTTCGGCATCGCAGCTGCCGTTGTTGTAGATGGCAGCTCTGCCGCCGCAGATGAAGTCGCCCCCCGGTTCTCCCGGACCGGCGCCTGAGGTGGCAATGACAGCGGTGAGTTGAGCACTTGCACATTTCAGCTGCTCCATGCGTTCTCTGGAAACGAGGACCAGTTCAGGTGCCGCCGCAGGGTTGAAGATGATCTGCGCTCCCCCGGCGGCAAGTTCACCTGAAGGATTGCCGGGGAGCAGGAGATCCTCCCCCGTGACCACTGAGAAGAGCAGATCATCATACTCGAAGATCAGCTTGTTTGAACAAACTGTTTCTCTGCCGTTGAGGAAAATATTTTCTCCGTCGATTTGAGCTCCTGAGGTGAAAAGCGGTGAGGAAACAGCGTATTTGCTGCATAAGCCTTTGATTTCACCTTTGTGGATCACGGCAGCAACGTTATAAATCGCCCCCCGGCAGCGCAGGGGGAAACCTGCTATGACGGCAGAGGGGATTTCACAGGAAAAGGCAAGGAGTTCCTCAAGGGCTTCCTCAAGTTCCTGTTGAAGCCGTACGGAACCGAAAAGATCTTCACACCCCGCTCCTGTCAGAGCGAGTTCGGGGAAAAGGATCACTGAGGCACCGTAAGAATCAGCTTCTTTACAGCATTTGATGATCTCTTTGACATTGGTGAGGGGGAGCCCCGGCGCAACGGCGGGAACTGCTGCTGCGATCCGATAGGGGGAAAGGGTATCGATCATTATTTTTTCTCCGGCTTCTGCTTTGCTTTGCGTTCTCTTTCAAGTTTCGCCCTGCGTTCTCTTTCAAGCTGCGCTTTGCGCTGGCGTTCAATGCGGGCACGGCGCTCCTTTTGTATTCTTGCTTTACGTTCTCTCTGGATCCGTTCCCGGTTGATCCGGGCAATGGTCCGGTCCACCTCTTTGTGGAACTCCCGGTCATATCCCCACTCAGCCCCTCTGACGGAGCGGGCGCGGCGCATAAGATTCTGGGCATCCTGAAAATATTTGCGCTGGTATGAGATCTTTGCCATCCGGGTCAAAAGTGCGGCATACCATGGGGAAGGCTTTCCCGGGATCCTCATGGCTTCATCTAAAGTGGCACGGGCGCTTTTGAGATCCTTCATGGCGATTTGCAGTTCACTGCGCAGGAAAGCTATATCAATGATACGGTCAGGGGGGAGCTGTTCAATGTTTTTCCGGGCATCAAGATACGCCAGTCCTTGAGCGTATTCTTTGCGCTTTTCAAACATTTTTACTTCAGCGATCAATCCCTTGCTGCGGATACCCGGCAGGAACTCTCTGTCATTGAGAACGCTTCTGTAATATTTCCGGGCACCGGCATCATCTTTGCGTGCCTCGCAGATCTTACCCAATGCCAGCGCCGCATCTGCGGGGATCCAGTTTTTTACCTCAGAAGCAAGGAGTGGAGTAAGTTCCTTGACTGCTTCGTCGTATTTTTCCTGAACAATGAATATTTCTCCCCGCATCAAAGCGACCCGTGCCCGGTGATAAGGGGTATTCCGATCCCGTGATACCTTTTGAGAGAGTAACTCAAGAGCTTCGCCGGAACGTTTGATCGTGGTAAGAAGACGGACTTTGTCGTAGAGAGTGTAGTTTTTCCAGACACCTCTGTTGGCTTCTTTTTCTGCCTGGTCAAAAAATTTCAGGGCTTCATCATATTGTTTCTTGTCAATACATTCAAGAGCTTTATTCCGGGCGGTCATCCAAAGTTCAAAAGGCTGTTTTTTTTCCGGGATCACAGGGGGCTTGGGCACCGTTTTCTGTGCAGGCTTTGCCGCCTGTTCTTTGGGGACCGCAACGGCATTTTTTTTTGCTGCCGCAGCCGGGACAGCTGTCAGTACAGCGGCGCTTACAGAAAAAAGGCACAAATTGATGAATTTTTTCATAAATCTCCTACTTTGTCAGTCGTCAAGATGTGAAAGACCATCGATAAATTTCAAATATTCTTTGGAACGCAGCAGATTCATCACCTTGTTTTCCAGCTGTCTGACCCTTTCCCGTGAAAGGTTCAGACGGCAACTGATGTCGCAAAGGGGCAGAACAGGTTCGCCGCAGAGTCCGAAACGGTAAATGATGATCTGCCTTTCCCTTTCAGGCAGAGTGTTGAGCATTTCGTAAAGTTTGTCATAGAGAAGTTTTCTGGCGTAGTTCCGCCATGGTTCACTTTTTTCTTCCGGTGCGATCAATTCTTCAAGAGCACTGCCGTCAGCTTCCGTGGAAAGAGGAGCCTGCAAAGAGAGGCTCTGGGAAGCCATTTTACGCATGGCACTGACCCGTGCCACAGGCAGTTCAAGGAGTTCTGCCAGTTCACTGTTTTCCGGTTCCCTGCCTTCATTTTGAATAAAACGCTGTTCTGCCCGGTTCATATTCTGGATCGCCTGGATCATGTGCAAGGGCAGACGGACCACCCGGGACTGCTCTGAAATGGCACGGAGTATGTAATGTTTGATCCACCATCCGGCGTATGTGGAAAAACGGTTACCAAGCTGCACGTCAAAACGCTGCACGGCGACCATGAGTCCCAGATTGCCCTCTTGTATGATATCGTTCAAAGGGACATTGCATTCCCGGTATTTCCCGGCGAGGCTGACGACGAGGCGCAAATTTGATTCAGCCATCCGGATGTGGAGCTGTTCCAGCTGTTTGTAAAGGGTGCTCAGTTCACTGAGCTCTTTTTGTATTTCATTCCCCGTCATAAGAAAACGTGACTCTGCCTGTCCGGGATGTTCCGGATTCAATTCAGTATAGCCGGCAGCTGTCTGATAAAGTTCACGGGTGATGCTGCCGTTGGGACGGAACCGGACCATGATCTTTGAAAGTGCAGCACGTTTTTCATCGCAGGGCGCTTTGGTATTGAAAGCAGTTTCAAGGTCTTGGTGGGAGCGTTGTATTTCAGTTTTCCACTCTTTGAGCTGCTCCATGATATCAGGCGCAAGGAGTTTCTGCCCCTGCCTTAAAGAAGAGCTGAGAAAATAATCCTCGGGGGAAGAACCGGAACTGAAACACTCCTCAAGGAGTCTGCTGAATTCAAGAGCAGTGAAACCGAAACGGGAAAGACGCTCTTCAATGGTCAGCTGGAGCTGATCTATTGAATGCGCCAGGCTCTGAAGCACAGCCGGTTCCGCCTGCGAGATCCTGCCCACACTGTTGAGGTAGGAGGTGAGGGAATCGGTATTGCTGTGGAGATGCTTATTTGTTTCAGCACTCTTTTTTTTGTATTCACTGCTCATGAGAAACAGGATTTACAGAAAAATAAAAAACGCCGCCCTCGAAGTAAAGGGAACGGCGTTTTTCTGATATTTCATTTTTTCATCCGACACAGCGGGGCATAACAACGGTCATGCCCCGACCGTTTTGCCGCAGGAACGATCATTCAAAGAACTGCTTGTGGGCAGCCAGATTCTCTTTGGTGACCAGAACAAAGCGGATGTTGAAAGCCTTGACGGGATCAGAGGGAGCGGTTGCTTCATAGTCAGCCTTGGGATTGGGAACGATCACACCGGCGATGACGCCCTTGTTGATCTGAGCGGAAACGAATTTGCCGGTTCCCATACCGGTGCTCAGCAGGAAGAAGACGGGAGGCTTGCTGGCACGGAAGGCTTCCATGCGCTGGGCGTTCTGGGGAAGTCCCACCAGAGAGATGACGATACCGGCATCTTTGTGCTTGGCAAGAGCGGCATCAAAGTCTTTTGCCTTCATGAGCTCTTCAATAGGCATGGCGTTTTCAGCATTGGCGCCGGGAACGACCAGACCTTCGACGACCACGTTTTCAGAGCCGTAACCTTTTTTGATCATGTCGATCAGATTTTTGGACTGAACGTTTTTGTCAAAGTTGGGTTCAGCGATGACAACGATCTTTTTGCCGGGAGCAACCTTGGCAAGGTGAGCACCTGCGGCATGTCCGCGGGAAGCCAGGAAGGCAAGTTCGCTTTCCATGACAGCGCCGCTGCCGGTCCCCATGAGCTGGGGCAGGATCATCACGCCGGCGGCGATCAGAACAATGATGCAAAGCAGGATCGCAACGGGCTGCATGGCAGGGTTGGTTTTCTGTTTGCGGGAACACACGATCATGCCGATAAAACCGACGACCATGACAGCGATACAAATCCAAGTAGTCATAACATTTCCTTTCTTTCAACAATTTGTTTAGTAGCTTTTCTTTGGGCTCGGAGGAGAGGCAAAATACTTTCGTTTATTTGGCAACTCTTCCGGTAAACGTTATACTTTATATCTCTTTGGGATAAAAGTCAAATGATTTTTTATAAAAATTCAAATTTTTTTTGCTTTTTTTTGTGGAGTTGCAGCTTTAACTGTAACATCGCAGCTTTTTATCGGGGGGAGTCAGGGCAATATCCGAGGCAATTTCAAAACTCCTCAAAATTGTCAAAGCGCCCTCTTCTTCGATCTGATAAAGGGAGCGTTTTTCCGCCTTCGCATAAAGTTACGGCGGGACAAGCGCCTGTTACCTTGCAGGCAGCAGCCTTCAAACTACTCTTTACAGCTCTTTGCGAATGACATCTTTGCCATTTTTTGAATGACTTTTGAAATTACCTCCGTCATGTATAATTCAGGCGGTATCAATGAGGCACGGCAGAAATTGGAGCTGCCTTGCAAACGCTGAACGCTCCAAATCAGTGATAAATACAGCTTTTACCGTTTAAGAAAGTGGGAACCGTCATTGAGTATTTTACCTTTATAAAGTGCCTGTGTACCTTCAGGGACAGTCAGTTTGCCCGAACTCCCGGAAAACTCCAGGGTAACGGCTCCTTTGGGGGTGGGGGCGCGCAAGATGAATTCACGGGGGGCGTTCTTTAAGGGTTCGGCAGTGAAAAGTGCAAAGCCGGGTTTCACCGGACGCACGCCGCAGAGGTGACGGGGGATCAGATTGGCGGGGGCCGCTCCCCAGGCGTGGGTCCAGTCCTGGAAAGGTTTGTCCCATTCGCCCCAGGACTCCATGGAAATGGTGGAGCCCTGGGCAAGCATATCAAGCCAGCTGCGGGGACCTGAGGCGGTGAGCAGTTTGTAAAAATGCTCCTCAAGACCGTACTCTGCGCAGACCTCAAGCAAATATTGGGCAACATATACGCTGCACATCATGCCTCTGCTTGCGATGAATTCAGTCAATGCCGGGATCTCCTCTTTTTCCGCAATGCCGAAACGCAGGGCAAAGAGTGCTGTGTGGAGCGCCGTGTGGTTTGCACCGGGAGAGTCCTCAGGGAGTTTGTTTTGCCACATCTGTCTGCGCAGCTCCTTTTTTATTGCCGCCCCGGGAATAAGGTACTTCTCATCCCCGGTCAGCTCATGGAGCGCAAGAGCTGCTCCGTAACGGTAAGCGTTGGGAACAAAGTTGCATTCCTTCAGAACATAACCATCCCTGTCCTGCTGGGGCCAGTCCACAATATCCCGGATCTTCCCATTGCCCCGCAAAAGTCCGTCACTTCCAGCCAGCTGGGGGAGCAGTCTGGAGGGCAGCCATTTCAGCCAGCGCTCCACAGAATTGCGGTCCCCGGAGTAAAGCAGATAATCCCGTGCCAGTATGGGCGTGAGAAGCTGCCACTCCGTTGGCCAGGTGGGGTGTTCCTCAAAAAAGTCGATGGTTTGCCGGGCGGTGTTGTAGTTGGCATCACAACAAAAGTGCCCCAGCTGATTGATGTAGGCGTCCCCCTCGTAGGGCTGTCTTTCTCTTTCTCCGTCGATGTAGACACCGAAGACATTGGTGGCTTTGATGGAGTATTTGCAGAACTCCCAGACTTTGTTCAAATTACCATCTGAACTTTCAAAGAAGGCGGCATCATCGTCAAAGTCATCAAAGTAAACACTCCGCCGTACCGTTGCTTTGCCGTAGTAATGGTTGATTTCCGCATAGCGGAAAGGGGCGATCTCAGAGGGACATGCCGCGGGCAAAGGGGGATGGGGGAATCCGTCGTAGGCAGGCAGATGGGGCGGAATATTGAATTGGTAGAGATGGCGCCCGTTGGAAAGCTTCAAACGCTCCTGTATGAAGGTGGTCCATCCGGGGTGGTGGACGATCATGTCGTTTTCAGCCATTTCACCGATGACCACTTCAACATGTTCTGCGTAGACTCCCTCCAATTCCAATTCCAGTGTGCCGTAGGCGGATCTTTCAAAGTCAAAAAAGCCGTGCCCCCGGATCTCGGCAGTACGCTCTTCAATAATTTTCTGCATGAACCGTTTCCCTTGATTTGTTTTAGCTTTCTGATCGATTGCAAAAGAAAATATAACCTTTGCCTGGCTTGTTTTCAAGATGGAACGGCAAATTTTTTTTTGGGGAGTTCCAACTGCTATGATTTTCCGGTTGAAAATACGGCTTTTATGTGCTATATTAGATGGATGTATTTTTATCTAATAGAGTCAAGGAGTCATTTTTTTTATGGAAAAAGAAAACAACAACAACTGGTCGGGGCAGCTGGGGTTCCTGCTTGCCGCAGCGGGCTCTTCCATCGGTTTGGGCAACATCTGGCGTTTTCCCTATATGACAGGAACCAACGGCGGCGGCGTCTTTGTGCTGCTCTATCTGCTGGTGGTGCTCTTGATCGGCGTCCCTCTGATGATGGCTGAAATCGCCCTCGGACGGGCTGCCGGAGCCAACCCGGTCCGTGCTTTTTCCTCTCTTGCTCCTGCCAAAAGTCCCTTCACCATGCTCACAGCCACGCTGCTGATCCTGGGGGGCATCGTCATGCTGGTCACGGACAATCCCGCCGGAGCTTTGATCGTGGGGCTGATCGGCGCTCTCTTTCTTGCCATCGGCTGGAAGACCGTAGGGATTTTCTGCGGACTTGTGCCCATCATTCTTCTTTCCTACTACGGGGTGATCGGGGGATGGACTTTGATCTACACCATCGACTCCATCCGGGGAGTAAACAATTTCACTACTCTTGAAGGGGCTGACAGTGTGATGAAACCCATACTCCACGCTTCAGGAAACTGGAAATGGGGTGTTATCGGCGGCCAGCTCCTTTTTATGGCAACCTGCCTCGGGATCTCCCTTGCCGGAGTCCGGAAAGGTATCGAAAGATGGAGCAAGATGCTTATGCCATTGCTCTTTATCCTCATGTGTGTGCTCATCGTCCGGGGATTGACTCTGCCCGGGGCGATGAAGGGGGTGCGCTTCTTCCTTGAGCCGGATGTTTCAAAGCTGAACGCTTCAAGTGTTATCGCTGCTGTGGGGCAGGCGTTTTTCACTCTCAGTCTGGGAATGGGTATCATGCTGACCTACGGCAGTTATCTGGACCGGAAGACCGATATTGCCAAAGCCACATTGGGGGTCATCGGACTCGATACCCTTGCTGCTGTTATGGCTGGTGTTGCTATTTTTCCTGCGGTTTTTGCCATGGGATTTGCTCCCAGCAGCGGTCCTGATCTGACCTTCAAAGTTCTGCCCGCCGCTTTCAATATGATCCCCGGCGGCATGGGGAGCGTCTGGAATGTGGCATTCTTCCTGATGGTCACCATTGCCGCTCTGACCAGCGCCATCAGTTTGATCGAACCCCCTGCCAGCATATTGACGGGGGAACTCAAGATGAGTCGCAAAGGGGCGGTGATCTCTGTTGTTGCCGTCTGTTCTGTGATCGGCGTTTTCTGCGCTCTCAGCATGGCGGACTGGGGAAACCTTTCCGGCGTGGGAGAAGTTGTGAAAAAGATCTGGTACGGCAAAGCTCCCGGATCTTTCTTCGACATGCTTGACGGATTCTGCTGCAACTGGATCCTCCCCATGCTGGGACTTGCCACCACCATTTATGTGGGCTGGGTATGGGGCAGCCGTTACGCTCTCAAGGAGCTGCGTGAAGGTAACAAGGGCTCTCTTGACAACAGCATCTGGCTGCTGCTTGCAGGATTTAAAGCAAAAGACGGCGGACATGACCGCCGTTACCTCTTCACCTTCGGCATCCTCTGGGGATTTGCTCTGCGCTGGCTCTGCCCCGTGCTGGTGCTTCTTGCTTTCTTCAACTGTATCGGCGTCATCAAACTTTGACCGCCTTTTAATTTTTCGCCCCTCCCGGAAGATTTACGGGAGGGGCGTTTCGTTTTATTCCACTGTTACTGAGACTGCGGCTCCGGTTCCTGAGTTGACACAGGTCACTTTCAAGTGCCATTTGCCTTTTTCATCATTGAAGGCGCTCTGGAACTGGTGCTGCATTTCGCCCTTTGCATCGGAAAGGATGTTGCCCGTATAACGGTCATACTCTTTTCCTGAGGGAGAGATGAACTCCCAGTGGTAGACCACTTTCCCGGCGCTCCTGCCTGAAACGGTCAGGGCTCTGGCGCTGAATTTTACAGGCGATCCCGCCTTGATCTTTTGGGGGGCGGTCAGGGTGACTTTGGTGACTTTCTCTTTCATCACGCTGAAAAACTCTCCGTTGGCAGGGATCAAAAAGACTTTGAGTTTGTCGGAGTATCCCAGATATTTCCCTTTCCGCAGATCGTAGACATGACCTTTGACGGGGAGCTTGACGTTGAGCATTTTCCCCGTTTTGGGGTCGATCACGGGAACACTTATATCATATTTGAGCAAGCCAAGTATATGATTATCGCCGTTGGAGCGCCAGCAGCTTTCGGCGAACTCCTCTTTGCCTTTGGCGTCGGTGATTTCCCGATGGGGCTTGACTCCGGCTTTGAGCAGCACGCCTTTGACGATAGCGCGCCAGGCATTGCAGAACTGAGCAGCTCCGGACGCCGTTTGAGAGGTTTCACCGCCGGTTCCCCCTAAAGTCACGGTCTGATATCCGCCGAGAAGCAGATTGATCCCTACGAATTTCCCCCTGCCCAGAACAGAAACATGGAAGAAACTCTTTGTGCCTGCTGTGGTACGGAAATCCCCCTTGACAGCGGGGACTCCTGCGCTGTTGCCTTTGTAAACGACTTTGGTCTGGATCAGAGCCGGCACCGCCGGGAGAGGACACCCGAAACGGGCGGTAAATCCATTTTTTGCACGCAAGGCGCCGTGTTCATCGTAGATACCGGGCACCATGTCGGCAATGACTGTACCGCCTGCTTTGACGAATTTTTCGATCTGGCTGATCTCTTTATCAGAAAGAGCAATGGCGGCGGGGAGGATCAGGACTTTGAACTCTTTGGCAACCCCCTTTGTTTCAAGGCTCTCTTTGTCGATGAATTTATAATCCATGCCCAGATCTCCCAGAAGTGCGTGCCAGCCGGAGTTGGCATTCTGCCACTCGTTGGCGCCGATGGTGCCGGTGCATCCGAAAAGAGAACGCTGAGAATAGAGCACTGCAATGCGGGGGGATTCTGAGGAGCTCAGTACCAGTTTGCTCAAACCTTTGCGGGATTCTTTGAGGAGTTTGCCGTAGTATTCCAGAACCGGAGTCAGTTTCAAATCGCCGGTGATCCCGGCACGGGGGGCGTAGATGGGGGAAAGATTGGCGCCGATAAGGAATCCGCGCCAGAAATAGGATCCGGCGTAGCCTTCGTGGGGCTCGGGAGTCACATAACCGCCGTACCACTGACCGCCCACAAGATTCTTACCGCCGAAGTCTTGGGCAAGTTTCCGCTGGATACCGCCGTAGTAGGCAAGGTAGTTCACATTCTTCATGATCTGGCTCCACTCGTAGGTGGGACCGGGATTGTTGGTACCGGAAAGTCCGGAACGGGAGCCGGGACGAACGGCGTTGATGGTTCTGTTGATGCCGCCCAGATATGTGTGGGCAAAGACATTATTCATAAAGATCTTGTGGTCAAGCCATCTGCCCAGTTTGCTCCGGTCTTTGAGCTCTTTGGACTGAACAGGAGTGACCTTATCCCATGACTTGAAATGAGTTCCCCAGGATTTATTCAAAGCTTCAAGAGTTTTGAACTCCTTCTGAAGCACCTTGCGGAACTCTTTCAGACAATGTTCAGAGAAACAGACTGTACTGCCGATAAACTGTTCATCACCTATAAAATGGTAATTGACTCCGTAGTAGTCCAGTTTATTGACACTCATGAGGTTTTTGACATTGGCAACCCCTTTGGAGGCAGCGGCAGGATCCGAGAAACAGGGTTTCCGCACCGGATCATCAGTTGCCTTGTCATCCTTGTAGGGGACCCAGTTGGGGTATGAAGTTGACCCGATACCGAAAATCACAGGCTCGATGCCGCAACTGCGCAAGGCGCGCAGAGCGGGGGTGTTGTCCCGGCACCAGACGATGAGCTGATCGTATCCGTGTTTCCGGTAGACGGGGTACTTTGCGGAGTCTCCGGCGGGCCACATGACGGTCAGGAGCTCTTCCGGATCGGCGGGGATCCCCGCAACGGTGAATTCTCCCAGTTCGCGACAGGGAACCGTTCCCTTGCCTTCCACAGTTGCAATGATGCGGTAGAAGGCGGCAAAGGGAGCGGCGGGAGTGAACTCAACTTTCAGTTCATTTTTTCTGACCTTTTTATCAAAGACCACCCGGCGGTCATTATCTTCGATCCGTACCCGCAGATCCATACCGGCGGGGAGCTTTTCAGC
>JAFTIE010000215.1 GCA_017457065.1 Lentisphaeria bacterium | reverse complement strand
CTGGCGCTGCGCCTGGGGGGAGCACTTTGATCTGGATCTTGATCTGCCCATCCCGGACCATGTGGACGAAAAGGTCATTATGGAAGCCACCGTCAAATACGGACGCCGTGCCGGTGAAATGGGCTCCTGCCAGCGGTACTGCGTTCCCCGTCATCTGCGCTACTTTGACAAAGAATACACCAACGCCCCCCGCCGTCACCGCCACTTTGTTGCCAATCCCGCTTTGAAAGATGCCCCCTTCCACAGAGGCGTTTTTGAACAGATCCGTGCCATGGCAGCCAACTGGGGGGCGGACAACGTTCTTGCAGCAAGCGCCGAAACGGTGAAGGAAAAACTGGGCATTGACATCAACACTCTGCTCCCCGGAGCCGTTTCCATCGTTTCCATGATCGCCTGCCGCAACCCCTTTGAAGCGGATCTGACCAACCCCAGAGCCCACGAAAACCGCTTTGACAATGCGGTCAGCCCCATATTGATCCAAGCGGGGTACGATGCCGTGCGTTATCTGGAAAACCACGGATATACAGCCGGACAGATGTTTCAGTTCCCTGAAGAAAAACTGCAGACACTTCTGGCGGTCCCCGGCAAAAAGATCCACACGGTGACCTTGCTCACCGATGCTCCTCTGCCGGAAACGGCATGGCAGCTCAACAGCAACCCAACTCCCCTTTCTGATGCCAAAGCCCTCACCCGCCGTCTCCGCCGGGAAATGACCTTGAAAGAGTGTGACCTTGTGGGCATTGCCCCGGCGGAGCGTATCAACGCCCTGGTCCCGGAACTTCAAAAGATCTACGACGGCGAAATCGAACTGGCAGCCGTCAACACAGCTGACACCATCTACAAGCCCTACGAGCCTGAAATCACGGAAATCAAACGTCAGGTCACAGGCACAGAAGCCTATCTTCCCAGCGCAAAAAGCGTAATCATGCTGGGATTGCGTATGCCCAAAGGCTCCGTGGATATCACCGCCCGGACGCCTGCTGAAGCGGCAGGTCCCTATGTGTTCGCTCAATACGAAACCATCATGCGCCTGAGAGTCCTTGCCTGGAACCTCATCGGCAGACTGGAAGATGCCGGATTCCGTGCCGCCATGGCGGTGGACCTGCACGGCACCGGCTCCGTCTGCTGGAATCCCCGCGGCAACTATCCTGACGTCTTCAGCAATGTCTTTGCCGCCGCAGCGGCAGGATTGGGGACCATCAGCGAGTGCGGTACCATCGTGACTCCTGAATTCGGCTCCAATGTCCGTTTCGTAGCGGTTATCACCGATGCGCCTTTGGAGTACGACAAACTCTTGAAAGAGTTCAAAGTACAGTGTGACAGCTGTTCCCGCAGCTGTCTGAGTGCCTGCAAGACCTCAGCTTTCGGGGAGCTCTGCGAAGTGCACCTTGAGGATGTCAGCTGGCAGTTCCGCAAGATCGACATCAACCGCTGCAATTGGGCAAAGCGCTACAGTCTGGTGGCAAGCGAAGGCAATCAGTACACCGGATGGGACCTTGATGAAGCCTACCCGGAAAACGCCGACTTGGAAACACTCAAAACCAAATTGGACGAAAGTCTGCGGAAAGTGCCCCAGATCGAAAAGATCCGTCCCTGCAACTTTGAGCAGTGTCTCCTGAACTGCCCCTACAGCCGCAAACAGGAGTGACCTTCGGGCACAGACACCGGGAAACTTTTTTCCCGGTGTCATTTTCCGGCAGATATTCAATCAGGAAAATCTCTTCCTCCTCTCTGTTATTTTCAATGCCGTTTATGTTTTTTGGCAAAAAAAATGGTTCCGCAGTGGAAAACTTGCCTTTTGTGGAATATAGTATAGCTGAAACTATCAACAAAAGGCGATTTTTACGATCATGGACCATTCTACCGGCAGAAAATACCGTCTGCTTTTTTTGACGGTCAACAGCTCTTACTCCCACTCTTCTCTGGCGTTGCCTTTGCTGCACAGCGCCTGCCGGGAAGTGACAAACTGGGAGTGGCTCCGCTATGACATGACTCTTGACAGCGACATCATGACGGCAGTCCGTGAAATATGCAGTTTCAAGTGTGATCTGCTGGTGACAAACCTTTATCTTTTCAACCGGACAAAGGCCCTTGAAGTGCTTTCACGCTGCCGCACCATCCTCCCTGAGTGTAGCATCGCCGCGGGCGGTCCCGAATGTCTGGGTGAAGGCGGCGCAGACCTGCTCAAATCTTATCCGTGGATCAACACTGTTTTCCGGGGCGAAGGGGAAAAGATCTTCCGGGAATATCTTGAAACATTCGACAAAAACTCTTCCGCACCTCACTCCATGATCCCCCCTGAAGGCAATGCCGTTTTTCAGGAGTGGGAATCTGCCCCCTCCCCCGCCACAGATCCTTTTTTCGTTGCGGACAAACCCTTTGTTCAGATAGAGACCACCCGGGGATGCCCTATGAAGTGCACTTACTGTACCAGCGGCGGAACTCTTCCCCGGTACCGTACTCTTGAACAAGTCCGGAGTGAACTGCAGATCCTTGCGGCAAAGGGGGTCAGGGAGATCCGTGTTCTTGACCGGACCTTCAATCTGCCTCAGGAACGGGGAGCGGCACTCCTTGCCATGTTCAGAAAAGAGTTTCCTCAAATGCGCTTCCATCTGGAGCTGCACCCCCAATTTCTCAACGACAGTCTGCGAAAAGAGATGACAGAAGCTCTGCCGGGACAGCTCCATGTGGAAGTGGGGGTCCAGTGTCTTGATGCCGAAGTTCAGCGTTTGTGCGGACGAAACAGCAACTCTCAAAAGGTTCTGGAAGGATTGGATTTCCTCTGTCAGCAGTCAAGTTTTGAAACCCACGCCGATCTGCTGGGGGGATTGCCGGGGCAAACCTTTGCACACATCATTGCCGATACCGCGACCCTCATGGAACACAATATCGCAGAGATCCAGCTGGAAATATTGAAGGTGCTTCCCGGAACTCCTTTGCGTGAGCTCGCTCCTTTGCACAATATCCGCTTTTCCTCTGAAACGCCCTATGATGTGATGATGAGCGACACTATGACTCTTGAAGATATACAGCATGTCCGGGATCTTTCACGGCTTCTGGATATGACCTATAACCACCGTGCGCTCCATCAGGCGGTACTGGTCATGAGCCGGGAGTGCCCGGAGTTCGTCAGGTGTCTCCTTGAATTTTTCCACCGGGCGGGGGGCAATGCTTCAGTTGTATGGAACTTGCAGAAACGCTTTCTCTTTCTCCGGGATCTCTGCCGGTGTTACGATTTGAAACAGGGAGCCTTTGAACTGGCATATCACTGGCTGCTTGCCGGATTGCCCCCGGAACAGGGGGCGGATGAGTATTCTCAAAAAGCTCAAAACATTCCTTTTGATGCGGTACTGCTCTCAGGTTCTTCAGAGTGCGCCGGTGCACGGGAAACACGCTTTTGTACCCTTGCTTCAAAAGAGAAAAGATATTTTCTTGCCTACAACAGAAAATACGCACTGAATCTGCCTGCCGCCGTGTGGGTCACTTATGGCAAAGCATCAGAAAATTGAAAAGGGGGGGATCCGTAAATGAGTGACAGATATTACAGCAGAGAAAATTTACAAAGCCGTTTCCCGGAAACACTCCTTCTCGATAACGGGAAGTGGACTCTTGTCATCTCTCCTTACGGCGGACAGATCTTAAAGGCGCGCCACTGCAGTTCGGCACACGATGTGATCTTTCTGGGCAAAAGGGCTTCAGCAGCCAACGGTCACTCCATACGGGGCGGAGTTCCCCTTTGCTGGCCCTGGTTCGGCGCCTCCCCTCTCCCCGGCAGACCTATACAGGGCTTTGCCCGTACTGCACAATGGGAGGTACAGGAAGCAGGGGAGGATTTTATCCGCATGGAACTGCCTTCTTCCGCAGTTCCGACGGAATTGGTGGATTTCCCTTTTGAACTTTTTACAGAACTCCGTCTTACTGATGAGCTTGAGATCCGTCTCGGCATGAAAAACTGCGGCACTTTACCTGTGGAGATCTCCTGTGCCCTGCACACCTACTTTGCCGTCAGCGATTGCGAAAAAGTGACAGTGACCGGTTTGGAAAATGCTCTTTTCACAGTAAAAGGGGGACCGGAACAACTTCCCGAAAACCGGAGTCTGCAGATAGACGGGGAGCTCTGCCGTCTCTACTGTCCCCAGAGTTGCCCTGTCACCATCCATGATCCGGAGTGGAAGAGAAGGATTACCGTCACAAAGAAAAACTCCAACTCCACACTGATCTGGAATCCCGGCACCGAAAGATGCGCCCAGATCCCCGATCTGGAAGATGAGGAGTTCCACAACTTCCTCTGCGTTGAATGCAATCGTGCGGGGAAAGACCTCTTAACTCTTGTTCCCGGATCTGTTTATGACATCAGCCAAAAGATCAAACTCCTCCCCCTTTGATTTTTCAGTTGCAAATTGAGTAATATGGTGGTATATTAAATAATTCATTATCACTTTTAATAATATGTAAAGGAACGAAAAATGAAACTTTCACATTTTTTTGCCGTGCTCCTGTCAGGAGCAGTCGCACTTTCACCGGTTTTCGGAGCTGCTGAAAAAGCTGCTCCCGCCAAAAAAGCGGCTCCCGCCAAGAAAAAGGCTGCCAAAAAGAAAAAAGCCGCTCCCAGATCTCTTGCAGAAGAGATCAAACTTGCCACGACTCCTGTTCAGAACGCCAAACGTCACGCCAAACGCCATGAAACCAAGAAAGCTTATGCCGCCGCCAACAAAGGCAAGATCAAGATCCTCATGCTGGGGGACTCCATCACCCACCAGTGGGAATACTCTCCTGCGGCAGAAGTCCAGAAAAAATACATCACTCCTTACAATGTTCTGAATCTCGGATGCGGCGGCGACCGTACCCAGCACACCATCTGGATCGTTGAAAAGAGCGGTATTCTTGAATTGATCAAGCCCAAGCTCGTCACCCTTATGATCGGCACCAACAACCGTGGTCCCGCCAAAGCGACTGCCGCCGGTATCAAACGGATCCTTGAAGGTGTCCGCAAACATTATCCTGACGCCAAGATCCTGCTTTATGCCATCTTCCCCCGGGGTGCCAACAATAAAAACGCTTTGCGCATGAGAAACGAACAGGTCAATGCAGAGATCGTCAAATTCTGCAACGGCAAAGATATCATCTGGGTGGATATCCGCAAAGATTTTCTCACTCCTGAAGGTATCCTCGAAAAAAGCATGATGCCTGATCTGCTCCACCCCCGCAAGGCAAAAGGTTACACCGTCTGGGGCAAATCTCTGGAACCCTACTTCAAAAAATACGGAAAATAATATTTCTCCCGGATGTGACACAAATTGCCGTTCCGGATGAAATAATTTACCACAACAAAAAACAGTCAATGAGTAAAAAAGTTTTCGTTTCAGGGTGTTATGACATGCTCCACTCCGGGCACGTGGCTTTTTTGGAAGAAGCCGCCTCCCATGGAGATCTCTATGTGGGACTGGGGTCGGATGAGACCATCTGGGGCTTGAAAGGGCGTAAGACCATTAACGGCAACGCAGAAAGACTCTATATGGTCAAAGCTTTGCGTTGCGTTAAAGACGCCTGGATCAACTCCGGCAACGGCATTATGGACTTTGAAAAAGAGGTCACTGAACTTAAACCGGACATCTTTTTCGTCAACACCGACGGCTATACCCCTGCCAAAAAGGAGTTCTGCGAAAAGTTGGGTATACAGCTTATCGTCAGCAAACGGCTCCCCTCTGCCGGGCTCCCGGTGCGTTCAACAACTGCCCTGCGGCAGGAGTGCCGTATTCCCTACCGGGTGGAGCTGTGCGGCGGCTGGCATGACCAGCCCTGTGTCAATGACCTCTGCCCCGGATCGGTGATCGTAATGTCCATTGAGCCTGATTTCGAGTTCAATGACAGAAGCGGCATGGCGACCAGTTCACGGAAAAAAGCCATTGAGATTTGGCAGACCAATATTCCTGCAGGGGATAAGATCCAGTTGGCAAAGACACTCTTCTGTCTGGAAAATCCCCCCGGCACAACCCGGGTCAGCGGTTCTCAGGATCAACTTGGGATCGTTCTGCCGGGGCTGAACAAACTCAACTATGACAAGGGTTTCTGGCCCGTGACCATCGAATCACGGAACGATCCGGAGCTCCTTGATTTTGTCAAAGAGAATCTGCACCTCATTGCCCTTCCCCCCAGAAAGGATGACTACGACGTTTTCAAAGGGATCAACACCAATCCCGGCAGCGCCGGAAAACTTGCCGATGCTTCAAAGCGCTGCTGGGACGCCATCTGCAGCTACGATGTCAAAGCATGGGGCAAAGCGACAAAAGAGTGTTTTGAAGCACAGCTTGAAATGTTTCCGGCGATGTTTACAGATGAAATGGCGAAAGCCATCGAAGATTACAAAGATCTGGCTTACGGCTGGAAAGTCTCCGGCAGCGGCGGCGGCGGTTATCTCATACTCATCTCTGACAAAAATATTCCGGGAGCCATCAAAGTCACACCTGTCCTGTGAGCTGCATTTATGTTCTGCCGGACCTTTGTTCTCTTTGAGAAAGGGAAGGAGTCTGTTTTTTACGACGTTTTCCCCGTGATGTCCTTCCATATCTTCATTTTCTCTTTTTCGTAAAAAAACTTTTCCGGCAGTGGAAAAAACAGCAGGCATAATGTATATTAAGAAGTATTCTGTTTATCACTGTTACAGCCGGAGAAGTATCGTATGAAGTGTGTCGTTCTCGCCTATCACAACATGGGCTGCGCCGGTATCAAAGCTTTGCTGGATGCAGGCTTTGAGATCCTTGCTGTAAACTCAAGAAATTTGGAGAAAAAATGGCGTTACAATTTGTTTCATCGGTTCCTCACGAGGAAATGCACAATGAACTCTGGCTCAAACGCATGGAGGAATCCGGCATCGACGGTTTTGAATACTCCTGCGGTCCTTTCCCCCCCACAGCAGAGTTGCAGAGCAAACTTGAGATAGTGACACCCTATATCAAATCCGGCAGACTCAAATTCCCCAGTGTCCACATGCCCGCCTGGTTTACTTCTGAAGCCCCCGGACAGAAAAATGATTTTGAACGGGATATGTGCATCCGCCGTTTCATCAACTTTATTGAAACCGCCTTGCCCCTGGGCGTGAAAAATCTGACCATGCACCCCGGCGCCCTCCCCGAAGGTCATACCCGGGAAGAAGGTATCGATGCACTGCGTAAAACCCTCAAAGGCATCGCCCCCACCGCAGAAAAATACGGTCTCTCCCTCAATTTGGAGCTCTGCCCCCGCCGTTCCATCGGCAAAACCGTGGAAGATATGGAAATCATCATGCAGGATATGCCCGACAGCGTAGGTATCTGCTTTGACGTGAACCACGCCAATGAACGTTGGGCAGAGATCCCTGAGTGGATCGCCCGGCTGGGCAAATATATCAGAACCTTCCACATCTCTGACTGCGATGAGTACGATGAGTGCCACTGGATGCCCGGTGTGGGGGTTCTCGACTGGAAGGCTATCAGGAGAGAGATCCGCAAACTTGATCGGGATCTTCTGCTGATCTATGAGATCAACCGTGTTGCCTACGGTGCCGGAAAACGGGAAGTGGACCCCCGTTTCTTCTTCAAAGCCATCAAGCAGAATATGCTGTGGCTTGATACATTGGGCAAGTAAAAACTATTCATTCTTTCAGAAAAGTTCGCCATGAAGATCAACAGCATAAAAGTTTGGAATTTCGATCTCCCCCCCTTCCCCCGGGAAGGGCTCTTTCATCTGGATATGTCCGAGCATTGTCAGGTCACACGGTTGCTGAAGCACGAATCAAGCATCCTTGCTCATGTCAACCAGCTTGATGTGATAACCGACTCTGAAGATTTGAAAAAATTCCAGAAGGCTCTGCGCCGGAAACTCTGGAAAATCTTCGGCGTTTCCTACGATCCGGCATTGCCGCTGGATGTGAGAAGTTTCGGTAAAATACAAAAAGAGGGATACTCCATTGAAAAGCTGATCTTTCAAAGCCGCCCCGGACTCTATGTGACGGCATTGCTCTATGTGCCTGAGGGCAAAGGTCCCTTCCCGGCTGTGCTGCAGATGCACGGGCACAATCCTGAAGGCAAGTTCGGGATCAATGTGCAGCAGACCTCCATGGCGCTGGTCAAAGAGGGCTTCGTCTGTCTGGCGGTTGATGCCATCGGCACCTTTGAACGGGCATGGCACTGCTACGAAACCGAGTACCATGGCGGTGTTCTGGGTGGGCATCTGCTCAATGTGGGCGAAACCCTCATGGGCACGCAGGTGGTAGATAATCTCAGAGCGGTGGATCTGCTGCGGCAGCTGGAGTGTGTCAAAAAAGATAAGATCGGTGCCACCGGCGCTTCAGGAGGCGGCAACCAGACCATGTGGCTGGCGGCAATGGATGAACGTATCGCCGCAGCAATGCCGGTGGTAAGCGTGGGGTCGTTCCAATCCTATGTTTACGGCATGAACTGCATGTGTGAACTGCTCCCCGACGGACTGACCTTCACGGAAATTTCCGGGATCCTCGCCCTCATCGCTCCCCGCCACCTGCGGGTCGCCAATGCGCTTTACGACTGCAACCACGATTTCAGCGTGGCGGAAATGCTGAAAAGCTATCACCCCGTTGAAAGAGTCTACGGACATCTGGGGCTCTCTGAACGTATCTCCTTCTACGTTGCCGACCGGGTCCACGGATACACCGACCGCCAGCGGGAAAGCGCCATCGGATTTTTCAACTACGCCCTCAAAGATGAAGGCAACGGCAATGCGCGCCCCATTGTGGATGAAGCGCCTCTGCCCATTGATGATCTCAAACTTTTCCCCACTCCCGGAAGCCGTCCGGCGGAAATTCTTGCCCTGCAGGATATTTGCAAAAAAAAGGGAGAACAGCTCCGGAAAGCCATGTTGGAAAAAAAGAGCTTTTCTGCCCCTGCAGAACGCAAAGCCCTGCGAAAACTTTTCCGCCTCAGACAGTTGCCTTCTCAGATGCAGTTGAATTCATACGCAGCAGTTTCAGGTGTCAAACGCTATGCCCTGCGGGTGGGGGACCATCTGATCCCCTTTTTGTACAAAGAAGGCTCTTCTCCTGAAAAGGTGCGGATCCTCCTGCATCCGGAAGGGAAAGGTCAGCTTTCTCCTGAGACCATCAGCGCAGCAATCTCAGACGGAGCTTCGCTTCTCATGCCTGATCTTTTCGGAACCGGGGAAACCTGCCAGCAGGCGCCCTGCGGCGGGCTCCATCATCAATTTTTCCGCCAGCTCCTCTGGATCGGACGCTCTTTGATGGGAGAATGGATCTTTGACATCAATGCCCTTATCAAAACAGCCGTCCGGAACTTCAAGGCAAAAGAGCTTTCACTGTGGGGCGTCAAAGAGTGCGGCGTGGCGGCGGCAGCTGTCAACGCCCTTGAAAAGGGACTTTCCGGGATCACTTTGGAAGATGCCCCTGTTTCCATGCTCTTTGACAGCCGCACCGTAAGCAATTTCCGCTCCAATGCCTTTGCCAAGTTTCTGCCCAACGCCATTTACACCATAGCCATGTCACAGCCGGGGTTCCTCTGCTGGGGCGATATCTCTCTTATGGAGTCGTTGAATTACAGCAAAGTCCATTGGATCACCCCCCGCAGTTCAGACGGTACACCTCTTTCACAAGAGGAATTTGCCGCCCATGAAGGGGAAGTCAACACTCTGCGGAAGAAGATCTCATTTTGATCCAAAACGAAAGTTCCCACTATGAAAGATCCAATTTCAGCCGTCCCCCTGCCGCCCCCTGAAAGCTGGCAGTTTACAGAAGAGTTGAAAAAACGCCCTTCCAGCTGCTTTGCGCCGGGAAAGGGAATGCCTTCTGAAAATATCCTCAGTCTCAAAGGAGGCGTCAAACTGATTTCACAAGTGCCTGATCCGCAGAAAAGATTGGCAACCGCCTTTGAAGATCTGGAACGCTTTTTCAACGATACGGGCATCGGCAAAGGTGAACTCCCTGTCATCGCCCGTCTTGAAGATTGCGGTCCCAATGACTCCTTTGAAGTGCAAGTCACACAGGAGTCCTGTATCCTCTGCGGCTCCGGGATCGAAGGGGTCCGGCGTGCCGTCTACTATCTGGAAGATCTTCTTTCCGGCAACGGCGGTCCCTGGCTGCAGCCGGGAACGCTCCGCAAAAAAGCGTGGGTCAGACAGCGCATTTCCCGCTGCTTTTTCGGTCCCATCAAGCGCCCCCCCTTCAACCGGGATGAGCTTCTGGACGATGTGGACTACTATCCCGATGCCTATTTGAATCAGCTGGCGCATGAAGGTGTCAACGGGCTCTGGCTGACCATCACCTTCAAAGATCTCTGCCGCACTCCTTTGTTCCCCGAATACGGCAAGGACGCCCCCCGCCGTCTTGCCAAACTGCGGCGCACAGTTGAACAGTGTCTGCGTTACGGTATCAAGACTTACATCTTTGCCATTGAGCCCGCCGCATGGAATGCAGAAGCGCCCATACTTGAAAAGTACCCTGAACTGGGGGGCGCCAGACATATCAGCGGTCAGATCTGCTTTTGTCCCTCTTCTGAAATTTCTCAGAAGTATCTGTATGAGTGTACAAATCAGATCTTCAGCGCCGTCCCGGATCTGGGCGGGTTGATCAATATTTCCTACGGGGAGCGCCCCACCACCTGTCTGAGTTCCGTTGATCCGGTAAAAAACTGGTCTCAGGATCCCGGACTCCATGTGAACTGCCCCCGCTGCGGCAAGCTCCCCAAAGAGGAGATCATTTACAACTCCCTCAACGCCATGGCAAAAGGGATGCACGATGCCGCCCCTCAAGCAGAACTTATCAGCTGGCTCTACATCCCCATGCCGGAGGAGACCGGTGACTGGATCTACGCTCTTGACCGTCTGCCCGAAAAGTGCACAGCTCTCTGGAACTTTGAATCAGGAGGCGAAGAGATACAGCTTGGTAAAAAGCGTGTGGGTGGAGACTACTGGCTTTCCTACACAGGACCATCTGAAAGATTCCGCCGCTTTGCAGCAAAGTTCCCCGAAGGGAGAAAACCCGGGGCAAAACTTCAAGTGGGGTGTTCCCATGAACTTGCCACAGTGCCTTATGTTCCGGTGCCGGGACAGCTCTATAAAAAATACCGTGCCATGTATGAGCTCGGGGTGGACACAGTGATCCAATGCTGGTATTTCGGGAACTATCCGGGACTGATGAATAAAGCGGCTGGACTTCTTGCCTTTGAAGATTTTTCAAGTTCACAGCAGGATTTCCTGACCCGTTTGCTCAAACCGGAATGGGGCATTTACGCACCGCTTCTTGCTGAAATTTACGAAGAGTTCAGCGACGCTTACCACCTCTATCCCCTTTCCAATGCCATGCAGTATTTCGGTCCCTTCCACGACGGCGCCGTGTGGCCCTTGTACTGCCATGAGCAGAACATCCCTCTGGCACGGACCTGGCAGGGGATCCACCCGGTCAGCGGCGACTGTATCGGTGAAGCTCTGGAAAACCACACCCTCGATGAAGCAGCGACCCTTGCCCGCATGATCAAAGACAAGTGGAGCAGTGCTGCTGAAAAACTCAGCGTTCTCAGAGAAAAGTTTCCTTCTTCACCTGAGCGGATCAGAGACCTGGATCTGATCCGTGCCCTTGAACTGCACTTTATTGCGGCGGCGGATATATTCCGCTTCTACCAGCTGCGGCGGGACAATGAAGAAGTCACCTCTGAGATGAAAGAGATCCTTTTGCGTGAAGCGGCTCTTTCACGGGAGCTTGCGGAACTTTGCAAAAAAGATCCCCGTCTGGGATTCCATTCAGAGGCAGAGACCTACAAATATTTCCCGGAAAGATTGGAAGTCCGTGCTCAAATGCTTGAAGAAGAACTCCGTTCTCCCCTGCCTTTCGTAAAGCTGCCCGTACTGCAAGATCCCCTTGCACCTCACAAAGCCGAAAATTTCACCTGGCAAATGAAAGTCGAAGGGGACGATCTCATCTTCAATATCCATTTGGAAGGTATCTTCCAGCTGGATCAGTTTTTCGTCACCTTGCGGCAGGACACCACCGATTTCGGCGTATGCTGTGAACTCAACGGACAAAACCGTTTCCTTGCCAACCGTCCGGGGCCGACCCATCAGTTCCGGAAAGGGGAAAAAAGTTGGGAAGCGGTATTCAAGATCCCCATGAAACTTTTCAGGTACAAAGAGGGACTTTTCCGCCTCTCTCTCACCCGCTTTGCCCGGCAGGGCTCAACAAGCCTTATCACCTGCGATCCCCCCGCAAAGGAACGCCGTCCGGGGTGGCGTCTGGTGATCTGGACCTGTGAACCCGGCAGTATGTATCTGGTGGATCCGGAGCAATTGAACTGAACTTTTCACCGGCAGAAAAAAAAACGGTATCCGCCGCAAACAGCTGGATACCGGTTTTCTTTTGGTGCCGGAAAACGGACTTACTTTTTCTGCTCCAGACGGACTTTGAACTCATGGACCTTGACCGTCCCTGCCCCCCGGAGAATCACGGAAGGAATGAAGTACTCTGCCCCCCTGAGATAGTCGGCATCAGGACCGAAGGAAAATGTGTATTCTTTCGGAGTACCGGTCAGGGGGATAAGTCCGGGACGTCCCCGGTTGATGAGCCACTTTTTCTTATCGTAAAGTCCGGCTCCCATCTGGGCGTTGCCCTTGCCTGAGAGCTTCACAGTGATGGTGGCACGGTCATTGGCAGAGACAAAATGGAACTCAGGATCACGTTTTTTGGCTGAAGAGTTGACATGTTTGTTGGTCTGACTGAAAACAAGGGTCTTGCCTTCAAATCCGTATTTGAGCTTGCCGGAAGGGTAAGTGAGCCAGTGTTTGGGAAGCCGTTTTGCCTTGCCGAAATCATGGTGCAGCAGAAATTCTTTGACCGTTGCTTTGGCAGCTTTGGCTTTACCCAGAGTCACCGTTCCCAAACCTGACGCTGAGACGAAAGTACCGTCAAGAGGCTGATTCCAGGTGTAGTGTCCCTTCTGAGAGGTCAGAGAAAATCCGATCTGGGCGAGGAACTTTTTTTCTTTGCGGATATCGGCAGGAAAATCAGCGAAAGGAATGAAAAGCTCCGCTTCCCAGAGTCCATTGACACGGCGTGAAGTGTGCTGCCACTTACCATTCCACTTGGGATTTTCCAGATTTCTCTGATTTTTCCTGAAGGTCACTTCTGAGTCATACTTTGACTGGGGATGGTAGGCAAAAATCAAATGTCTTCCGGGCTTGGCAGGATCGCTGAAAAGAGCGATGTCAAAGGAGGGATACTGCCACACGCCGCCGTCACGTTTGATCCTGACGCCGTCAGCCACAGTGGGTGCGGCAGCCTTGAGTTTGATGAGAACACCTTTATCGTTGAACCCCATCTTGAAGGCTGCCGGAATTTCGTCAGCCCCTTTGCTCATGGGACGCAAGTTCCACTCCTGAGCCTCTTTCCATGCGGGGTCTTTGAAGTCTTTCACGGCGACAGCGTAGGTGCTGCGCTTGGCGCTGAGAGCAAGTTTTGCATCGATCTCAAAGATACCGCCGAAGCGTCCCCGCATGTATCCCCCATCTTTGAGGGCAGAAAGGCGGGTCCAGAGGTAACACTTCCTTCTGTCAATGTAGCCTTTTCTGTTTTTATCCTCAGGCAGAGAGGCGATAAACTTGTTTCTTGCGGCGACGGCATCCAGAAGTTTGGCAAATTTCACATCATCGGGGGCATCGTCATAAACCTTTTTGGCGTTGCAGATCGCCGCCGCACGGCGGAGATATTCGTACTCTGTCTTGAGAGCTTGCAGATCATGATAACCGGGGTCGCAAAGAGCAACGGCTTTATTGAAAAGGCTGTCAAGTTTTTTCATGACATCTGCGGGATAACGCTTCTGCCAGAAGGGGATCGCATAGATGCTCCTATTCTTGTTGCCCTCAAGATCGTTCCAGTCATCCAGTGTGGGGTCAGGCAGCGGGACAGCCTTCAAGCGCTCATCAATGGCTTTGAAAAAGGCTTTGAAGGCAGGTGCCGCCTTTTCACCGAAAGAGAAACGGCAGTAGTCATCAAGAAGTTTTTCAGCAGGGATATCCTTATCCTCCAGCCACTTGCCGTAGGCGTAGTACCAGGGACCTTCAAGGGAAGGCGCGGTAAACTGTCCGCAGTTGTAGATACCTTTGATCTTGTAGCCGTAAAGTGAAGCTGCGCACCGCTGCAAAGCTGCGAAATCACGGGCGGGAGAGTGACTGCTTGCCATGTAAGCTCCAAAGAAATAGGTCCATGAAACGATACCTTTGATGTTGAATTTCTGCAGACCTTTCAGGATATGGTATCTGGGGGGAGCCACGTCAATAATGACATTGGGAGATTTGAATCTGGTAAAAGTCGTGGGGAGTTTCTGGGTGGGACCGTAACACATGATGCTGACCAGCGTTCCGGGGGAGTCCTTCCAGATCCGGGCGGCAAGATCACGGTGGAAACACCAGAGTTTTTCGCTCCACTCTTTGACGCCGTACCATGCTTCGCAGTTTTTGCATTCGCAAGGCTTGAAACCGTCGCTCTGCCCCACCTCAACGATACGGGCACCGGTGCGGGCACGGGAAAGGAGCTCCTGATAGATGAGCTCCTGCACCTTCTTGTTGGAAAGACAGTAATGGGGCTGTCTGCCCCCCGGACAAAAGTAGCGTTTGCCGTTGATCAAGGCAAAGTATTCAGGATTGCTCTTGAAATATTTCGCCTGAGGGATTGCCGTTGCGTGGCTGTGGGCGTTGAAGGCGTTGCCGCCGTAGAACATCCAGCCGTTGGCGATCATGTAGAAAAGTCCCAGAGAGTCCCCCGTGGTGCTCATGAACTGGGGGCACTTGCGGTAAAAGTATTTTTCTGGAATGGTTATCTTTTTCTGAGGCAGGGTGCTGATACCGTCGTGGATTCCAGCTTTGTGGTTGCGGCAGAGGACAAAACGGGTGTTGACAAACTTTTCAGCAAAGGTACAGGCGCCCTTCAAAGTGCCGTTGATCATGTGAACATAGGCTTTGGCGCGTTTTTTGAAAGGACTGGGAAGATCTTTGCCGTAGACAAAAATGTTTTTCCCTTTGACCGCAATGGCGTGTTCCCAGAGATCAAATTTTTCGGAACTCAATCCGGCTTTTTTCAGGGCTTTGGTGTTGCCCACAAAAATGGCAGGGGTATTGCCTTTGAATTCAGATTCCTTCACAAGTTTCAGTTGAGCACCTGAAGCCTTTTTAATGACATGCTGAAGCATTTCACCTGCCAGTGTCACATAAAAGTCAAGGTTCTTTTCCCCTGAGGTATCGGGGACGACGACGGTGTAAGCGCTTCTTTTGCCGTCGGCAATAATGATGTCTGCTCCCGTAAGTGGGAGCAGCAGCAGCGCCGCCATACCAAATAAAAACAGTTTTCTCATAAACAACTCCTTTTTACTTTCAGTTTTGCCATCTGTTATTGTATGAACCGTTGGCTTCACGGACAACGGTCCAGAATCCCTGTTTATAGTGTCCCACGACAGCGTTGATCTTGCTCATCAGAACAGGTGTTGCTCTGCCGTCATAGTAAGTTACCATAGAGGTGGATCCTCCCTGATGACGGTAGTTGAGTCTGGAACTCTCGCCACTTTCAGAAGAATCAGGAGAAACCAGCTTGGTGTTGCCGCTGCTGATTTCCCCGTAATTGGCAGAACGGGAAGGGGCTACGACGCTGGAAGATTTGATATATTTGCTGACCCCTGTCTGATTGATGCCCACAAGATTGGTCAGGGAAGTGGCAGGAGAAAACATTTCAGTTGTCACATTTGGGCAGAGATATTTACTGCGTTTTTTAGTCGTTCCGTGCCCGCCGAAAAGCAGTACGCCCTCTTCCCTGCCCAGGTAACCGGCAAGGTAACTTCTCTCTTCATAAGGATGGGACCAGCTGCGGTAATGGGGGTCGGAGGATTTGCCATTGGAATAGTTGTGGAAAAATTCACTGTTATCCTGCATATAGGATTGTCCGGCAAAGCCCAGAGTTTTCATATTGTTGAGGCAGCTGGCGGTCCGTCCCCGCTCCCGTGCCTGCTGCAAAGCGGGCAGCAGCATGGCAGCAAGGATGGCGATTATCGCAATAACAACGAGCAGTTCGATCAGGGTAAAAAGTCTTTTCATCTCTTCTTTCTCCTCTCAAAAGGTTATTCTTGCCATTAAAGTATTTCCACGGAACCTGTCATACCCCCGCTCTTCGCCGACGGTGATGACCGCTTCCTTTTCAGACAATGCGTAACACTGGAAATTCCCCATGCCGGGAGCATGTGTTCCTTCGCCGATCATGGGAAAGACGACCGTTTCACTCTCTTTCACAAGTTCAAGGTCAGGGGTGATTTCCGCCATAAAAAGGGGCGTCCTGAAGCGCATGACATGAGAGTTGTACCCGGTATCCCGGGTGTAGACCAGAAAAATTTTTCCGCCGCACTTGAGAAAGTGCTGCTGGGTGGAGGACATTTTCAAAACTTCCCCCGTGTCAAACTGCCAGGGGGTCATTCCCCCCCAGTGGAGCCCGTCGGTGCTCACAGCATTGTAGCCGCAACCATCCTCAGCCCGGATGGTCAAAAGCACCCTGTCGCCGCAATCAAGGAGTGAGGGCTCAAGCAATCCTCTGTTGACAGGCAGTTCAAGGATATTTCCCTTTTCTGTGAATTCCAGATTTTCGCCGTCATAGCGGAACTTTGCCGAACAGACCATCCGGTCGGTCCGGTTCCAGAAACCGAATGTCAGAGGGATGTATACCTCATCCTCACCACGGAAAAACCACTGGGAGGAACCGCAGGAGTACATGGAACACTCCTCCATGCCGGGAACCAGAAGTTTCTGACGGCTTTTGATCCATTTCCCATCTCTGTTCCGGATGGACCAGACCGGGAAGCGGCAGACCACTGGACCTTTACGCTCCTCCCAATCCCCCAGAGAATCAAAGAGTGCGCCGTCCCTGTAATAAACATTATGCCCTATGGCAAGGACAGTCCCTGTAGGAGCGTGATCGTAAGGGACTACATCGCAGACCCCTTCTGAAATATCTTCAACGCTTTTCTCCCAGCCGAGCCCGGGTATCTCAACCGGATCGCTCCACCTGGCGCCGTCAAAAATGCTTTCGTGGACAGGTCCGTAAAAGTCTCCGCCGCCGATGCTCTGAAGCGACATGAAAAGCTTTCCTCCCTCAAGGCGGCAGCAGCGGGGATGGAACCATGAGGTATTTCCCCCTGAGCGGTTGTTCCAAATCACAGAAGTTTCGATTTTCATAGATAAAAAAGTCTTATTTTTAATTATTCACTCAACATACACAACATATACTATAATCATATTTACCCTTGAAAAAAAGTCTCTTTTGTGATATTTTATATACTATTGTAACAATATGGCTTTTTTCTGAAAAAATCCGCTTTAAAGTCTCAAAAATCAAAACTGCCGCAGTGCCGCAGAGGGCACTGTAACAGTTTATCAGGGGAGAAATACAATTGAATAATACGCTTCAGGAAGAAATTTCAGAACTGCTTGCCAAAATCGTTCTGCCGGAAAAAATGGGTATACTTTTTTCAGCGGATTCCCCTTTGGATAAACCCGTTCACGGGATGCCCCGCCTCAATGTACTGCTTGATAAACAGATGCTCTTCCGTCTCTATGAAAAAGGGAAACTTTTTGAACAGCGTCTGGAAGCTCCCGCCTTTTACTATTGCACAGCCTCAGGCTACCAGTGGGCGGTGGGAGACTCAAAACAGGAAAGGCGGGCAATAAGTTTCTGTTACTTTAAAGAGTATATCAGGGTGGTCATCTTCAACTCCCGCAACGATATCATCTACTATCACACTCCGGAGCCTCTTTCCCCGGCAGGATTCAAACTGATCGAGGCTCTGGAGTCTCTGCAGCAGGAAGGCACATCCCTTGAACTTCTGGGACAGCTCATGCGTACTCTTTTTGCCGTCACGGTCAACCAGATCAGAAATATGAAAGGGCAAAACTCTTTGCGGCTCAACCGCAACTGGGGCAGGATCAATGCCTACTTGCGCGCCCACCGGAAAGAGTCGCTCTCAAGAGAAAAAATCGCCTTGATGTTTCATCTTTCCCCCGGCTCCCTTTCCCGTCTTGCAAAAAAATACACGGGCATGGAGTTTTCCAAACTCCGGAATCTCTACAAACTGGAACTGGCAGACGAATTGCTGCGCTCAACAGATATGACCATTGAAGAGATCGCTGAAGAGTGCGGATTCAACTACACCAGCTATTTTCACCGCTGTTTTCTGGAACACTTCGGCATGACACCGAAAAAACGGCGGGAATCCCTGATCTGATCGGGATGTTTTTTTCCATTGAGGATTTGTTTTTTTGCATCCCGGATATTATATTATCTGCATAGCAGAAGAAGGTGATAAAAAGTGACATTTGCAGAGTACCATCCGGGGGAGATCCCCGCAAAGCCCGGCGTTTATGTTTTCCGTGACCGTTTCGGCAATGTGATCTATGTGGGCAAGGCAAGCAACCTGCGGCGCAGACTGGGCAACTATTTCCAGCCCGCCCGCAGCCGTACCGCCGACCCCAAACTGCGGTCACTCATCAACAGTATCGCCGAGTGGAACTTTGAAGTCGTCCGCAGTGACGATGAAGCACTGATCCTGGAATCCCGGCTCATCAAGGCTTATGCTCCCCGGTACAATATCCTTATGCGTGATGACAAACGCTATCTGCTTTTGAAGCTGGATATGTCAGAAAAATTCCCAACCTTGCGCTGTGCCCGTTTCAAAGCCGGAGACAACGCCCGCTATTTCGGTCCCTTCCCCCACGGATCGGCACTGAAAAGCACCCTTGAATATCTCTTGCAGCGTTTCAAGCTCCGGGCGTGCAAGGACGAAAATCCCGATGAAGAAAGCTGCAAGCGCTGTCTGAAACGGATCATGAAAGATTGTTCCGCCCCCTGCCGGGGCAACATCACAGAAGAGGAGTACGCCAAACTCCTCAATTCAGCCCTGGAGGTGCTGGAAGGAAACATCGCTCCTCTTGAAGAGGAACTGGAAACAAAAATGCGCTCCTTTGCCGCCGGACAGAAGTTTGAACAGGCGGCACGCTACCGGGAAATACTCCAGAATTTGCGGGCGGTCTTCGCCCGTAAAAACCGCGCCTTTGAGAACCCCGAACTCCCCGGAGTCCCTTCAGGTCTCTCTGCAGTACGGGCATTGCAGGAGGTTTTGAAGCTCCCCAATCCCCCAAAACTGATCTGGGGTTTTGATATTTCCAACACCTTCGGCACACTGGCTGTTTCAGGCATGGTGGTCTTCAGAGATGGGAAACCTGACCGGTCAAGTTACCGCACCTTCAACATCAAAACAGTAGAGGGCATTGACGATTTCAGCATGATCGCCGAAGCGGTCAGAAGACAATTTTCACGGGTACTTGAGGAAAAAGGGGTTCTGTGCGACCTGCTGCTCATCGACGGCGGCAAGGGACAGTTGGGAGCCGCCATAAAAGCTCTTTATGAACTCAACTGCCCGGTTATTCCCATTCTGGGACTTGCGGAAAAAAATGAAGAGATCTTCCTCCCCGGCAAAAGCGACCCCATCATCCTTTCCCGCCATGATCCGGCGTTGAGACTTTTGCAAAGTGTCCGGGATGAGACCCACCGTTACTCCATCACCCGTCACCGCAGAAGAAGAGAAAAACTTCTTGCATCATCGGTCATTGATGAGATACCGGGTATCGGCGAAAAGCGCAGGGCCCTCATTCTTCAGACCTTCGGATCTGTGGCGGCGCTGAAAAAACTCACCCCGGGAGAGATCCACGAAAAGTGTCCTTCTCTCGGGGAGAAACTTGCAGAAGATATCTTCAACTTCTTTGCCAGAAAAAGGAGCTGAAAGGAAGTTTCAGATCCCCAGATCTATCATGGCATCTGCCACCTTTCTGAATCCGGCGATATTGGCTCCCATCACATAGTTGTCGGGCTCATTGAACTCCGCCGCTGCGCTGCGGGCGGCATTGTGGATATTTATCATGATATCGTGGAGTCTGTTGTCCACAGACTCCCGTGTCCAGCCCAGACGCATGGCGTTCTGGCTCATTTCAAGCCCGCTGGTGGCAACACCGCCTGCGTTGGAGGCTTTTCCGGGGGCGAAAAGAAGTTTGTTCGCCTGCAAATAAGCGGTTGCGTCAAGGGTCGTTGGCATATTGGCACCTTCGCAGACAGCACAGCAGCCGTTGGCAACCAGAGCTTTTGCATCGGCAAGATCCAGCTCGTTCTGTGTGGCGCAGGGAAGAGCGACATCGCATTTGGCAAGCTGCCAGGGGCGGCGTCCTTCGTAATAGCGGGCTGTGGGAAATTGGGCGATATACTCTCTGATCCTGCCCCGGCGGACATTTTTAAGCTCCATGATGAAGGCAAGTTTCTCTTCATCAATACCGTCAGGATCGATAATAACGCCGTTGGAGTCCGAAAGGGAAATGACCTTTCCTCCCAGCTGCTGCACCTTCTGGGCGGCGTACTGCGCCACATTGCCTGAACCGGAAATCAGAACAGAGCGCTTCTGAAAATCCATACCTCTGGTCTTGAGCATTTCAGAGGCAAAATAGACACATCCGTAGCCGGTTGCCTGAGGGCGGATCAAACTGCCGCCCCAGTTGATCCCTTTACCCGTCAGGACGCTGTCGTAGGCATTGGCAAGTTTCTTGTACTGACCGAAAAGGAATCCGATCTCTCTGCTGCCCACGCCGATATCCCCCGCAGGGACATCGGTAGACGGTCCGATGTGCCGGTAAAGTTCGCGCATGAAGTTCTGACAGAAGGTCATGACCTCCCTTTCTGACTTTCCTTTGGGATCAAAGTCAGCCCCGCCTTTACCGCCCCCCATGGGGAGTGTGGTCAAACTGTTTTTAAAGATCTGTTCAAAACCCAGAAATTTCAATATGCTCAAATTGACAGAAGGATGAAAGCGCAATCCCCCCTTGAAAGGACCGATGGCGCTGTTGAATTGCACCCGGTAACCGATATTCACCCGGATCTCCCCCCGGTCATCCAGCCAGGGGATCTGAAACATGATCACCCGTTCCGGAATAACTATCCGCTCAAGGATCTTGTTTTTTTCATATTTCCCCTGACTGTCAAGCAATATGGAAAGAGAATCGAGAACTTCAGTCACACTCTGGAGGAATTCAGGTTCATGGGGATTATCTCTTCTAAGGTTATCCAGCACACGGGCGGCATACATGTTCATTTAAGGTGTCTCCTTTCAATTTTAACGTTATCCGCATAATATAACACAAAAATGTATTATTTCAACAAAAAATTCTGTAACATGATACATTTTTTTGAGAAAAATGCTTCTCACAATTATAAAAATTTGAATTTTCCCCTCCCCGGCAGTATATTAAACCCCGTGCAACAAAACTGGAGTCAACAGAGGTAATTTTAAAAGTCATTCAAAAAATGACTTTCGATGCCATTCGCAAAGAGCTGTAAAGGGTAGTTTGCACTTGTTACCTGGCTTGTCCCGCCGCAGCTTTATGCGGAGGGGGAAAGGTAACAACCGCTTCTCCCGCCGCAGCTTTATGCGAAGGCGGAAAAACGCTCCCTTTATCAGATCGAAGAAGAGGGCGCTTTGACAATTTTGAGGAGTTTTGAAATTGCCTCAACACACAATAATCAAGGACTATTCCTATGAATAAGATCGGCAGTCTGCAAGTTGAGTACAAAAGTACCCCTTTAGGTATGGATGAGCCTTGTCCCAGATTTTTCTACCGGTTGGAAGGCGGAAAGATCATGCAGGAAAAATACCGCATCAAAGTCAGAAACGCTGCGGGTGATATGATGTGGGACTCCGGTATCACAGAAAGTTCCGATACGATACAGCTCTCTTACGCCGGCAAAGCCCTGGAGCCCTTTACCCGCTACTTCTGGCAGGTGGAGTCCTTTCTTGATTCCGGGGAAAAACTGGTCAGCGAAGAGTCTTTTTTTGAAACAGGTTTTATGGGGACTCCGTGGCAGGCAAAGTGGATCGGCACTTACAGCGGACAAGCCTTCATGCGTCCGGTTCAGCTGCTCAAGCAGACCTTCACGGTCAAATCAGCAGCTGATGCCAGACTTGCCATTACTGCACTGGGAGTTTATCAGGCAGAGATCAACGGTCAAAAAGTAAGCCCCGACCTTTTCACTCCCGGGTGGACCGATTACTTTCAGCGTGTGCAGTATCAGGTCTACGATGTCTCCAGCCTCCTCAGAGAAGGAGAAAATGAGATCAGTGTTTTTTTAGGCGAAGGCTGGTACTGCGGCAGGATCGCCCGTCACTGGGGACAGGATGAGCCCACCTGGGGCAAACACCCCATGCTCCTTGCCGAACTGCGTCAGGGGAAAGAAATACTCCTGATAACAGATGAAAACTGGAAGTCATACAGCAGTTGTTACCGTTATTCAGATATCTATGACGGAGAAAAATATGACGGGACCCGTCTTTCCCCTGCCGGAGAAATCATTGAGGAGTGCGAATTGCGTCCGGCGCCTCAAGTTTTTCCTGCTCCTGATATACGGATCGAATGGCAGTCCGGAGCACCGGTCCGTGAGATCGCCGTTTTGAGACCCGTTGCAGTCAAGCGTACCCCCAACGGCGTGATCCGGGTGGATTTCGGGCAGAATTTCACCGGCAGAGAGCGGATCAGACTCCGTGAGCCGGGGCGGGGAGCAGTCATCACTGTCCGCCACGGAGAAATGGTCAACAAAGACGGTTCTCTTTACACTGCCAATCTGCGTACCGCCGAGGCAACGACCACCTATATCTCCTGCGGAAAAAAAGAAGAGATCTACGAACCTCTTTTCACTTTTTACGGTTTCCGTTACGTTGAGATCACCGGCTGGCCGGGAGAGTTCAGTGCCGAAAATATCGAAGGGGTCGTTATCTCTTCACTTCTTCCTGAAACAGGACACTTCAGCTGTTCAAATCACCTTATCAACAAACTCTTTGAAAATATTCTCCGGGGGCAGCGCAGCAATTTTCTTGATGTACCGACCGACTGCCCGCAGCGTGATGAAAGACTGGGATGGACCGGAGATACTCAGGTCTTTGCCAATACTGCCAGTTACAACGCCTTTTCTGCTGAATTTTACACAAAATGGATCCACGACCTCAACTGTTCGCGGGTCGATGGATTCTACCCCCAGCTCGCACCGCTGCCCTACCGTCCCAAAGAAAAGGGGGTCGGTTGGGGACTCTTTTCCACCGGCTGGGGGGATGCAGGGATCGTCGTTCCCTGGCAGATGTTCCGCAAATATGGAGACAGCCGCCTTGTCAAGCGTTATCTGCCCAACATGGTCGAGTGTCTTGACAACACCGTCAAGGCATGCGGCGACTCCCCCATCGTCCATCTGGTCAAATACGGTGACTGGCTCAACATAGACGATCCGACTCCGAAAGAACTCCTTGCCACAGCATATCTTGCCGGCATGAATCGGCTCTGCGGTCAGATGGCGGCCCTGGTGGGAGAAACAGAGATCGCAAAAGAACGCCGGCAAAAATATGAATGGATCAAAGAAGCCTTCATCAAAGAATTCTACACCGCTGATCTGCGTTTCAAAGGGGAATCACAAACCTCGAAACTGCTGGCACTCCACTTTGATCTGACACCTGACACCCGGGATCTCTGGGCTCTGGTGGTGGAGTCTTTGCTCCATGATATTGAAAAGAAACAGAAAATGCACCTGTCAACAGGTTTTCTGGGCACACCTCTGCTGCTGCCGGTACTGACCAAGGTCGAAGCTCTGGATACTGCCTATCAGCTTTTGCTCCAAAGCTCCTATCCCTCCTGGCTCTACCCCGTCATCCAGGGAGCGACTACCATGTGGGAACGCTGGAACTCATGGAACCACGAAACAGGTTTTGCCAGTATTTCCATGAATTCCTTCAACCATTACGCTTACGGCGCTGTGGCAGAATGGTTCTATGAAGAGATCTGCGGGATCAAGCCTGATCCAACCTTCAAGCGTTTCAAGCTGGAGCCCCGTTTCGGCAGGTTCCTTGACCATGCCGAAGCAAGATACGATTCCATTTACGGCCCCATTTCCGCCGGATGGCGCCGTGCGGGGGAAGATTATATCTATGACTTCAATATTCCGCCGAATACAGAAGCTTTGGTCCGCGGCAAAATTTACGGTCCCGGCACATATTCCATCGAGATCAAACACTATTGCTGACGGTGACACAGTGAAACGGATACGTTGGTTTTTGGAATTTTCCATAGTTTATCTTCTTTACAGCTCAGTGCGCCTCATGCCCTGGCTGCTGATGCGTACAACAGCCAGAATTCTGGGATCGCTGATGTACTTGCTCCCCGGTCCCCGGAAACTGGTGCGCGCTAATATCCGTGCTGCCATGCCTGAACTTCCCCCAAAGGAAGTTGACCGCATCGCCGGAAGTTCCTTTGACCATCTGATGTGGAATCTGCTGGAGTATGTCTGGTGTGTCAGAAATGAGTCACGCATCCGCCGTTGCTGTTATGTTGAAGAAAGCACACGGGAAATCTTCCTGAAAGCCGCCGGGGAAAAGGAACAGGTCATTTTCGTCAACCCTCATTTGGGAAGTTGGGAAATTTCAGGTCTCATGACCCCTTTTTACACAAATCTGCGTCTTGCCGCCATTGCCAAACCCATGAAAAACCCCTATTTGAACTCTATGCTCAACAGCGGCAACCGTGAATCGACCTCCGGGGTAAAAATCATTTTTTCCAAAGGTGCTATGCGCAGTTCGCTTCAGGCTTTGCGTGAGGGGTGGAGTATCGGTACGCTCATAGATCAGAATACCCGGGTCAGGGACGGAGGGGTCTTTGTCAACTTTTTCGGACTGCCGGTCCCCAGCAGCACAGCTCCTGCTGTCCTGAAAAGTTTTTGCGATCAGAAAGGTATTCCCTGCCAGATCTACTTTGCCTGCACTCTGAGAACGGGAGATGGCAAACTTGCAGGAAGAGCATGGCCGCTGAAAAAAAGTTTTGACCGATACAATTCTCACACAGAGGTACTCCAGGAACTGATGGAAAGGTCCGAAGAGCTCATCCGCCAAAATCCTGAACAATATCTCTGGATGTACCGCCGGTTCCAGTATATCCCGGATGAAGCGACTCAGGAACAGCTCAACCGATATCCATGGTACGCAATACGTCCCGGAAAAAAATTCTTCCGTAAAACATCAGAAAAAAAGAGCGGGACCGGCAGCAATGGGGAAACTGGCGCATAAAACCATCGTTCACGTCGATATGGACGCTTTTTTTGCCTCCATTGAACAGCGTGACCGTCCGGAACTGAAAAATCTTCCCGTAATTGTCGGCGGTTCTCCTGACCGCCGCGGCGTGGTATCGACCTGTTCATACGAGGCAAGAAAATACGGAATACACTCTGCCATGCCCACACGAACAGCGCTGAGACTTTGTCCGCAGGCAGTCCTGATCCGGCCGAACCATCGGAAATACAGTGCCGTTTCCCGTCAGATCAGAGAAATATTCCACAAAGTCACCGATTGGGTGGAGCCTGTTTCCATTGATGAAGCGTACCTTGACATCACTCAGTTCAAGGTGGAACTTTCGACTGCACGGGAAATCGCAGAGTATATCCGCTCTGAGATCAGAAAACGAACCGCTCTCACTTGCTCAGCAGGAGTCGCTGCCAACAAATTTCTGGCGAAAACGGCATCAGACTTTCAAAAGCCCGATGGCTTGACCATCATTGGACCGGAAGAAGCAGACTCTTTTCTTGACCGCCTGCCCATCCGTAAATTCCACGGCATCGGCAGCGTCACAGCGGACCGTCTGGAAAGCATAAACGTCCGCACCGGAGCAGACCTGAAAAAACTTGACTTGGAAACTTTGCAGTTTCTTTTCGGCAAAGCAGGCTCCTTTTACTATCACATCGTCAGGGGCATTGATGACCGCAAGGTGGAAACGGCAGGGGATCCCAAATCCATCAGCCGGGAAATAACTCTGCTTCAGGATTGCACCGATCCACGACAGCTGCGGATAGTGGTGCGGACTCTGGCGCGTAAAACAGCCAGACGGGCTGCCGCTGAAGGATGGTGCGGATTCAACATCACCTTGAAGATCAAGTACGCAGACTTTCAAACCGTCACCCGCACAGTGACCCTTGAAACCCCCACCGCCGACGGTGAAGTCATCGGTACTCATGCTGTCGAACTCCTGAAAAAAACTTCTGCGGGGATCCGCCCGGTCAGGCTGGCGGGAGTCGGACTGGGAGCACTCCATCCTCTGGGTGAATCGCTCCCTGAACAGCCCAAACTGCCTTTTAAAGATTCTTGAGCCGTTCTTTCAAAAGGCGTTTGATATACTCTTCACCGTAGAGAGAACGCATAAGTTCAATGTTGAATTCGTAGAAAAGTTCCGGATCCGGACGGGTAATCATGGGTCCCATGGCAAGTTCCACGATATTGCGGCGTTTGACGGGATTTTTCTGATAGATGTTGAGGTAGCGCATAAGGGTACGGGGGGAAAGTTCAGTAAACTTGTGCTGCCCGAACTCCTCAGTGTAGTCTGCAGCGATCAGAGGGACCAGATTGCCGGGGATGGAGCGCAACCCGAAATCACGGAGAAAATCCTCCACCATTTCCATACAGCGGATCTCGTCAAATACAGGGAAACTCACCCGGCGTCCCCGTGAAAGGATACTGGGAGGAAATTCATAGTTGGCTGAAAGCACCACATTCACGTTGTCAGGAAGCGAAAAGGCGCCCCCCACATGAGTGCGGAACTTGTACCAGTTGACACTCCGGGGATCGATGTCGTCAAAAAAGACCACGAATTTCAGATCCTGTCTGAGTTTCAAAGGCTCCATGAGGGCGTTCCACTCCGACTCCAGCGCCTCAGGTTCAGGAAGGATCAGAACAATATTTTCCTCGGCAAGTGCGTATGAAACAGTCATGCTTGTTTTGCCGTAACCGGGCAAACTGTGGATCAGCAAGGGGACGTTTGAAATACCGGCACTGTATTTTTTGAAGTGATCCTGAAAGCTGTTCCGCACACCGGGGAATCCGAAAAACTTTGAAACATCCTTTGCTGAATCAGGTTCAACGGATTCAAAATGGCTGCCGATAAAACGAAAGACCCTGCCCTCAAGAAAACGGTCAGCCTCAGCAATGGCACCGGCAAGAAGTTCCATATCGGTCAATTCTTCCAAACCGTCAAAAAGCCGCCGGGCACCGGGCAGGACACCATACTGCGGCAGCATTGCGCCGATTTGCAGTAATGTCTTGATAAACGACGCGCACTCTCTCAAAAGAAAACGCTCATTTTCCCCTTCCCACGTCCAATTTCCGGGAACAACTCCGGCACTGACAAGGGCATCAAAGAAAGCTGCCAGAAGTTCTCTTCTGACATTTTCTCCCCAGCGGCGGTACATGCCGTTGAAGTAATCGGCAAAGTGCGCCTCGCCGTCATTGGCTGCAAAGGCATCTATCATCCCTTTGAGCTGGCGCAAAAAGGGATCATCGGCTGTTTGTATGCTCCCGTCATCTCCGGGATAAGCAAAAAGCAATCTGAAAAGCCGTACTGCGCTCTCTGCTGTTTCCTGTTGCAGTTCCATCACATCCCCATCAGGCGTTTGAAATTCCCGGCAAAAATAGCAACGTTCTCATCATCGGTCAATCTTTCATAGAGGACTCCTGCCACATACATGCCGGGGTTGCGGATGGGGAAGTCGGTTCCAAAGAGCAGTTTTTCCTTACCCGCCCAGTTGATGCCCCGGCGGAGCATCCCCCAGGTATTGGGTCCTGACCCGGAAATATCCAATGCCGCATTGGGGTACTTTGCCACCAGGCGCATACGATCCTCATACTCCTGTCTGCTCGCAGTAGGATGGGCGATAACCAGTTTCAAATCGGGAAAATTTTTCAGTATGATCCGCGCTTCATCCAGATTGTTGAGATGGAGATTGACCACCATTCCCAGCTGGTTGGCAAGATCCCAGACAGGATCCATTTCAGGAACAGCGTAGTTGTTGTAGTGGCACATATAAGCCACCAGTTCACCGATGAAACGGACATTTTCCTTGTGGTACATGTGATCGATCTCTTCCAGAGACTCCTTCACGAACCAGGGATGAACGCAGATACCGGGAATGAGAAAATTATCGAACCGGTCGCGTCCTTCCAGAACTTTGAGGTTGAAACCATGAACGACATCCCAGGTAAATTCTTCTGCGGGGTAGCGCTTGATGACCGAACCCGCCGCACGGGAAATGCCCGCACCCTTGAGGGCAAGGATAAAGTCATCATCGATGGTTGCTCCGCCCAGATGGGTGGTATCAAGGTCGCTGTAACAGGAAAAAGGGTGAACATGAGCATCTATGATCTCATACCCCGGATTGGCAAAATCAAACATCTTCATATCCTTTCTGTAAATACACTTTATAAGATACAACACCCCTTTTTATTTTGCAAGATGGTATCTGATGTTTTCTCAACTTTTCAATAAAAAGGAATAAAGATCCTCATATCAGAAGCGCCTCTATTCTGCCAGAGATAATAGGGAATGGCAAAGAGATTTCCCTTATTCCAGAGAGGCATCTTTGAGGAATACAAGGGCTCTCCGGGCTCTGAGCTACGGAACTCTGCATCGCAGACCACTGCGGGCAGCAGGGTCCCAAGATCCCCGGGAAGCGCTGTTTCAGCAAAGGAGGCATCGGCACGGATGCGGCAGTTGTGTACCCCTTGAGGATTGTCGCAGCTTTCAAGGGCATAGACCAGAGGTCCGCGCATAATGGCGGCACGACCGGCAGATGAAGCGATATTCCCATGAGGAAAAACAAGATGTGCTTTGATTTCGAGGTCCAGTTCTATCTTGTCGCCCTCTTTCCATGGACCTGAAAGTTTGACATAGCCCTGTTGACACTCAAACTCTTCCCCCTTTGCCTTGAGGGAAAATTTCTGCGCCCAAAGGGGGATCCTGAGAGAGAGATCACAGGCAGAAGCTTTGGTCATGGTAATGGTGACTTTTCCCCCTGCGGGATACGTTCCGGAAACCACAGCTCCAAATTGCGGAGTGTCGATCTCGCATGCCGCCGGGATGTGCAAAACTGCACTTTTCTCATCAGCAGACCAGAAGAAACTGCCGATCCGGGGTAGAAATCTGATGTAGTTTGTGGGACAGCATGAGCAGTCATACCATTCCTGTCTCACCCCTTTCTGACCGCTGTTCAACACGGGAGAATTGTTTTTTTCATTGAGCATCTGAATCGGATTGGCATAGAAAAAGGTATCTCCTGAATTGCCCACACCGCTCATACAGTTGTTGTAAAGTACACGTTCCAACATCTCCGCATACCGGGGCTCCAGCGTGCAGTTCACCATGCGGGAACAGAAAAAGGCAAGACCGATAGCGGCGCAGCTTTCAGCGTATGCAGTGGATTCCGGCAGATCCCAGTCTGCGGTTATGGCTTCACCCACGGGAGTAGAACCGATACCGCCTGTAATATAGCTGCGTTTATCTATGATATTGTCCAGCATCCTGCGGCAGACGGCAAGAAGTTCTTCATCTCCTGTTTCACGCGCCACATCAGCGGCACCGGCGCAAAAATAGACTGCCCTGACAGTGTGTCCGTGAAGATCCATCTGTTTTCTGAAGGGAACTTCAGCCTGAATTGCAGAAAGATTTATCGTTGTTCCCTCTTCAGTAAAGACATTGGGAGCACTTCCCCGATCCTCAACGAAATAGGATGCCAGACACAAATACCTTCTTTCGCCGGTCACTTTGTAAAGACGGATCAAAGCAAGCTCCAATTCTTCATGACCGGGCCACCCGCGGCGTTTACCTTTTTCCATACCGAAAGTCGACTCCAACAGATCCGCATAACGGCACATGGCATCAAGGAATTTTCTCTTTCCCAGAGCTTCAAAACCCGCAACAGCGGCTTCAATAAGGTGTCCGGCGCAGTAGAGTTCATGAGCCCAGTTGAGCTGGGAAAATCTTTTTCCCGGTTCGACAGTGGTAAAATAGGTATTCAGATATCCGTCGGGCTGCTGAGCGCTGACTACGCGGTCCACCCAGCTCTCGTAGAGTTTTTCCAGCTCCGGGTCAGGAGCCAAAGCAAGGATGTAAGCCATGCCCTCAAGGACTTTCGCAACATCAGAATCCCAGAAAACGTGAGGTTTGAAAGGCTCCTCTTCTTTCCATTTCAGATCAAAAGCGTCAATACGTCCGGTTTCTTCAGTCTTCTTCGTGACCGCCTTGAGCATAGGTCCCAGAGCAAGAGCCACTCTGGAGGAAAAGACAGGATCTTTGACCTTAACACTTTTGAAATCAAGACTTTTATAAGCATACATCGCGAAAAATCCTTTCCAAGTAACTGATGTAAAATCAGAGAGGCAGAGTGTTATAAAAGTGGAACCATCCTCAGTTCTGGACAAGAGCAAGACGAAAGCCGATGCTGGCACTCCGGTAGGCAGGTTTGCCGATGATCCGGTACGCTGAACGGCAGCGTTGCGCACCACTGCCCCAACTGCCTCCACGGCTCACACGGCCGGTCCCTGTTCCCGGGCCATTCGGATCCACAGCATCGCCAGTGTACTCACCATACCAATCCCGGCACCATTCCCACACACTCCCGTGCATATCGTATAATCCCCAGGCATTCATTCTTTTCTGCCCGGCGGCCCTGAGAGTTCCATTTGAATTTCCCCGATACCAGGCGACCTCATCCAAATTCCGGCATCCCGCCTCATCAGGAGTTAAATTTCTGCCGTTATTCAAAGCGGATGAAGTTCCGGCACGGCAGGCATATTCCCATTGAGCTTCAGTGGGCAAATCAAAATGATATCCTGCAGGAATTTTGCCGGAATACAATTCATTGAGTACCGAACAAAAAGTTTTGGCATCATTCCAGCTGACTTGTTCAACCGGCAGCAGAGCACCTTCGAATCGGGAAGGTGTTTTTCCCAATAAAGCTTTATATTGTTCCTGGGTTACCGGATACTTGCCAATGTAAAAATCCTTAGTCAAAGTCACATAATGCAGCTTTTCATCATCAGATCTTCCGTACTCATCAACAGGACTTCCCATTATGAAGGAACCGGCCTTGATCTTCACCATTTCAAGTTTTACATTCCCGGGGAGAGCAAGAGAGGCGACTACCGCTGTGAGCTTGTGCGGGTGCACAGTTTTACCGGCATTCCTGCGCTGACATTCAGCTTTTTCAGAAATTTTCCGTTCTTCAGCAGAGAGAAACGCTTTTCCAGCCTCAACAGCCTGAACAAGAAATTGAGCAGCAAGCACAAAGTTTTTATCCTGAGCAGCGAAACCGGCGCTTTTATCGTTTTTGCGATAAACTTCATTGGCTGAAAGCTTCACTCCGAGTTTGGAAGCTTTTTTCTCCAGAATTTCCATATCAGCTTTCAAGGTGTAGTAATCAGCAGTAGTGAATCCAGGCTTTTCCCGAACCGGCATTTTCACTGAAACGACATGAGAATGTGAAGACACTGGAATACCTCTGAGAGCAGCGGCAAATGCGGAGCAGCTGGCAAAACGATCTTCAGCTTTTTTACTCAAAGCGCGTTGAAGCGCTCTCTGCGGTCCAGAAGACAAACCGGAAATCAGTTCAGGAAAGTCATTCAAAACAGCTTTACGCAATTCGGTGATATCGGGACTGTAAAAAGGAACAACTCCTGCCAGCATCTCATATACCACTACTCCAAGGGCATACTGGTCAGTGGCAGCTCCCGGTGTCTGCCCCATCCACAGTTCAGGAGCCATGTAAGCTCCAGGTCGACAACCTCCAGCCATGCTCCCGGAGCTTTGCACCGTAAAACCACAATCAAGAAGCTTGACCTTTCCGCTGGAATCGATCATAATCTTACCGGGCTCAATATTACGATGGAAAACTTTTTGTCCGTGAGCATAATCCAACGCTGCGGCGATTTGATCAACGATTCGGCACACATCTTCAAAAGAGAAGTTTTTCTCCTGCCGTTTACACTTGAGCCAACGGCAAAGATCCACCCCTTGACAGTACTCCATAACAAGATAGAAATCCCCGGTTTCCCTGCTCCATTCCAAAGTCTTACAGCACACAATATTATCATGGCGCAAAAATTGTACACGCTGGAAATCGGACTTGATTTTTTCCATCTCGCTGGAATTACGGCACAATTCAGGAAGCAATGCCTTCAGGGCGACTTTCACGCCGAAAAAATCATCCTCGCATTTATAGACGCTCCCCATGCTGTCTTCACCAAGTTTTTCAAGGACTTTATAATGCTCCAGAATCAAATCTCCGGCATGAAATTTCCCATCGGCTTTCCGTATCCGGGCTCCCGGCAAAGTTGCCTGTTCCCCGTCCGGCAGAGTGTCATCCTGTTGCAATGCAAAAAATTCTTCTGCATCAATACTGCTTCCACGTCGCTCTCCCTGAGCAGACTCCCCGTAATGTGCCATAACGTTATTGTCACTCCTTATGCACAGTAAGTAATTCCCTGATTTAGAAATAATATAGCATCCCCCACAAAAAAATGCAAGCAAAAAAATGCTTTCTCACTTGTCTCCATAAACAAAGACTCTTTTGTCCGGGTTATCTTACATCACTTCTCAAAATGTACACAACTCAACCATCGTTTTATTGATTTTTCAGCAGGCATCTGCTCTCGCCACACTGCTCTCCCCCGCCAAGCAAACCGCAAGCCCCCGATCAACGACGGCGGCGCACCAATTTTGTCTGACATGTCTGACAAGTCCGACAGGTCCGACTAATGCGCCGCACCGCACACTCAGGCAAAATCAGACCGCTTTCCAGTACTGAGGGGTTGAGGTATCAGGCATACATTAAGCTGCGAATGATTTCAGAAGCTCGGCGGTGTCGGGGGAAAGAGGCGCCAGCGCCTCTCTCCCCCAAGCCCCCTCTCTGGCGGCGGAGGTGGCGCTTCGGAATGGTGCAGAGGTGATACTTTTTAGAAGGTGTGCGGCTCCGGCATTGTGTAGTACAATGTTCATTTTTGATTACGGCGCCCCCCTGAGACAGCCTCCGGCTGATCTCAGGAGGGCTTAGTTGCTCGGGTTTCACTCCATTCGCGCCGACATGAGTCGGCGCGCCCACTGCGGAATACCGCAGCGGCTTATTTCGTTCCAACCCTGCGCGCTCGGCGCGAAGCGCCTTCGCTGGCTCCCGGCTTCGGCATGGGTCTATTGATGTTTCAGCCAGCGGGCGCCTTGTCCACTGGTCAATACACCCGGGCTGTGTCAAAACAACGCCAACGTCCGCAGACTGCCAACCGGCTCGGCGGTATACCAAGCCCCCGTGGCTGCGGCACACGCAAAGAGTAGTTTCAGTCTGTGGACCAGACATTATCGCAAATGTGGGCTTGTGAGTTGCAAGCGCCAAATCAACGGCGGCGCACCAATTTTGTCTGACCCGTCTTCGCTCCGCTCCGCCGTGGCAAGCAAGTCCGACAGGTCTGACAATGCGCCGCACCGCGCACTCAGGCACAATCAGACCGCTTTCCAGTACTGGGGGGGGTATCGGTCATACCTTGGGTTGCGAGTGATTTCACCGGCTCGGCGGTGTCGGGGGAAAGAGGAGTTGAGCGCCTCTCTCCCCCAAGCCCCCTCTCTGGCGGCGGAGGTGGCGCTTCGGAATGGTGCAGAGGTGATACTTTTTAGAAGGTGTGCGGCTCCGGCATTGT
>JAFTIE010000214.1 GCA_017457065.1 Lentisphaeria bacterium | reverse complement strand
CGCTGATCGAATGAAGCACGGCTCCGCCGTATGAAGCATTTTCCTGCGGAAAATATGAAGCGCCCCGTTGGGGCATGAAGCGCTTGCTTCGCAAGCATAATAAGGCATTTTTTTGTTCTCTTTTTTCAGGTAATACAACGGCAAAAACCTAACTTTGCAAGCAGCACTCACCAACAGTTCGATCAAAGTAAACTTGTGTTTCATGGTAAGTATTTCCTTCTGTTACCAGGTATTTTTGGAAGGTTTGCTCTTTGCGGTCCAGAAACTTTGTTCATGGTCAGTGGGCATCTTGCTGCGGGGGACACTCATGACGTTTCCGGCGGCGGCAATGACGGTACAGGTCTTTCCCGGATGGGGAAAAGCGATCTCCCCTTTCCCCAGAGCCGTGGAACTTGCCTGTGCCTGCTTGAGTGTTTCCATGAGGACAGCGTGTCTTCCCGGGTGGCGGATCTGGTTGACGGAAAATTTGCTCCAGCAATGGCCGCTGTTCAAACCGATCAACCAGAGGGTGTAGAGCGTGGTATCGGGGGCGATCTCTGTTTTCTGGCGCTCAGGGCAGGTAAGTTTGCTGACTCTCGGATTACTTTTCCAGGGATTTGTCCAGCTGGCAAGGTAGATGGGATTATTGATCCCCAGATAAGGAGCCATCATGCCCCGGTTGGAACTGATCGTACCGTCAGGGATCGCTTCTCCGCCCCAGGCGGCGGTACTGTCTTTGGAGCCTGTGGCGTTCCAGTAGGGCATATTGAGTCCCCGGTTGTCGTCACAGTACTGCATCCACGCCTTGCCGTAACCGTTGAAGGTGTTGATACAGGTGGTTGCCTTGCCCCGCTGCCGCGCCTTCTGCAGAGCAGGCAGCAGCATGGCGGCAAGAATAGCAATGATGGCAATAACGACCAGCAGTTCGATCAGCGTGAAAAATCTCTTCATACCCCGGGTCCCCTTTTTGTTACGAGGCAGTTTTGAAAACCCTCCCCAAGAGGTCAAAGATGCCACTACGCCCTTACCGTCAGATCGAAGCGAGGGCACTTTGTCCCTTTTGAGGAGTTTTCAAGCAGCCTTTTATTTGTTGTAAAGGAAAACGTTTCTGAAAGACGCTTTTCCCGCCACGTTGCGGAAAAGAACGTAGAAACTGATCTGCTTCACAGGTTTTGCCAGTTTGATGGTGGCGCTCTTCTTTTCCCAGTCGTGAGTACCGCCGTTGAAGTTGGCGACCTGACCGTAAAGTCTCTTGCCGTCGGTGTAGGTGAGATCAAGATAGACACAGTAGTTGTGGGGGGTGCGTCCTGTCACCTTTTCCGCCTTGCTTTCAGCGCCGAAAGTGAGAGTGCCTTTGAGGGGAGTCTTGAAGGTAAGTCCCCAGGAGACCCCTGCCATACCGCCTTTGGCATTTTTGACCTGGCAGTCGATCTGCCCGTCTTTCCGGATCACAGTATTCTGGTTGGCATTGTTTTTGCCATAGATACCCCACTGGGTGGGAGCCAGATTCTTTTCTGCGGCAAAAACCGCAACGGCGGCGCAGATCAGCGCAAGTGCAAAGATTTTTTTCATGATATACCTTTCCTTATTTTGGGTGGTGTGGTTAATATAGCACAAAAAAACAGAATAGTCAAGAGGTGGTTTCAAAAGTCACTCAAAAGCGGTCAGAAAGCGGAAAAGTGCCGTGACAAGGGGGGAATAACCTTCATTCTGCTGTCTGTAAAAACGCTCTTTTTTTACCGGATCCCCAATGGTGGGGCACTTTGACCATTGGAAAAGAGTTTTGAGATCACCTTTCAAGCTCTCCCCCTTTATTTCTGCTGAAAAAAGGGGCTGCCCCCTTGAAATACCTTTTTTTGAGTCTTATATTATACTGAGACGCAATTATTTTTACGCTTCCCAATAAATAATAAGGATCTGTTGAAATATGAAAGCTGTTCTGATCACTCCTGAAAAAAAACTTCTTCTCTCTGAAGTCCCTGCACCTGAGAATCGCGAAGGCTGTGTCGTCATCGACGTTCACGCCTGCGGCGTCAACCGGGCGGATCTGCTGCAGGTCGATGGCAAATATCCTCCCCCGGCGGGATGGCCCGACTGGCCGGGACTGGAGTGTGCCGGAACCGTCTATTCCGCTCCCGGCAGCAGCCGTTTCCGTCCGGGGGACAAGGTCTGCGCTCTGCTGGGCGGCGGCGGTTATGCCGAACAGGTGGTGGTCCCTGAAGAGCTGGTGATGCCCATGCCTGAAAACTGTTCCTTTACAGAGGCGGCGGCGCTCCCTGAAGTCTTTGCCACAGCGCTGCTCAATCTGGTCAGGATCGGCAACGTCAAGCCCGGACAGACCGTTTTCATGCAGGCGGGCGCCAGCGGTCTGGGGCTGGCAGTGATCCAGCTGGCAAAGTTTCTTGGTGCCAAAGTCGTGACCACAGTGAGTTCTGAGGTCAAAGCCGGAGCCGCCCGTGCCGCCGGTGCCGATGTGGTCATCAACCGCACCACCATGAATGTTCCTGAAGAGCTGAAAAAACATCCCATCGACGTGGCGATCGACTGCGCCGCAGGAGAGATCCTGGGTGAGTGTCTCGAAGCCATGAACCGGGGCGGCAAATGGATCGTCATCGCCACTCTGGGCGGCACTGAGACAAGAGTTTCCCTCAGAACATTTATGGCAAAGCATATTTCTCTTGAGGGCAGTACTCTGCGCAGCAGGACCAATGCTGAAAAAGGAGAGATCCTGCGTGCCCTTGAAGCAACAGTGTGGCCCGCTGTTGCCAAAGGCACTTTGAAACCTGTTATAGATCAGGTCATGCCCATAACCGAAGCCGAAAGTGCCCACAGGATCCTCAGGGAACAGCGCAACGCCGGCAAGGTGATACTGACCTTCCCGGCGTGCAACTGAATTTGAACTGATCCGGAAAGTTCCGGGATCTATTTGCCCTTCTGCTTCAGATCTTTGTAGATCTTGAAGTACTGAAGGGCTTTTTCTTTTTCCCCCACCTGAGTACAGATCTGTGCCAGGTTCAATGCGGCAACGGCACTGCCTGAGCGGCATCCCTGTTTGAAGAGTGTTACAACTGTCGCTTCCTCCCCGCTCCACTTGCCGTCTACTGTCATGTCGCATTCAAGCTCATTCTGCATGGCGGCGACAGCGATATTGTTGAGTGCATCGCCATTTTGCCGGAGCAATCCTTCGATCAAACCAGCTTCCTCAGGACCGGGAGCAGACTCAAAGGAAAAACGCATCAGCGCATTACCTTCATCATCGGTGATGAAGAAGCTGTAATCCCTGACCTTCCAGGCGCCGGTAAGGTCGCAGAAGATATTGAAATAGACCCCTTTTCTGAGCTGCCAGAGTTTGTTGGTGTGTGCATATTTGAGATTTTCCGCCAATCCCCAGCGTTTGTAAAAACCGTCAGACTCTTTGTCGGAAAAGAAAGGGTATTTCTTCGCAGTCAGAAACTTTGTCACTGCCTCTTCTGTCCGGTATCCCAGAAGGCGGATGGTGGGATTGGGGGGAAGCAGATTCTTCTCAAGGGGAGCAGTAAGAAACGCATCATCCTGATAGCAGCAAAAACCATCTCTGGAAAGAGTGAGGCGTGTCTCAAGCTCTTTCATGAATCCGGCGCTGTCAAAGGTCCACTCTTTCATCCGCAAACCGGCTTCAAGAGGAGCGGTGAGAAAGGAAAGAGGAGCTTCCTGTGCCTCTTCTTTTGGTTCTTTTTCATTCAGTCCCGCCTTGTCCAGAAGGCGCTGCATGTGAAGTTCAGCAGCTTTCCTGAAGACGGAATGATTTCTTTTTTTCACTTTTTTTTCAGGAGTCTTTCCGGCGTTCTTTTTCTTATAGCGGGCATAGTCTTCCCTGACGAACCTCTGTGCCGCAGCATTTCCTCTTTCAGCGGCAAGTTTCATCCATTTGAGTGCTTCGTCAGCATCCCCTTTTTCAAGGGCGACAGCGGCAATGTTGCTGCAGGCTTTGGCAATCTGTTCCTCGTGGGCTGCCGCCGCCTTGTAGCAGAGGACAGCTCTTTCTTTGTCAGCTTCAGAGATCCCGTTGCCGAAGTAGTACATATTGCCCAGAGTGAGCCAGGCACCGCCCACATTCCTTTCAGCGGCAAGTTCCAGATAGTAAAAAGCGTTGTTCCAAAGCTCCTTTTGCTTTGCGGCATCTGCGGTTTTGGGGGCTTGTTCCTTGTAAAAGGTGCCGAGAAGGTAGGGAGCGGTGGGGTGGGGGGTATTCGCTTCGGAGTCAGGTTCGGCGGCAGCTTTCAGATACTTCACCGCCGCAGTCTGATCTGCGGGGAGTCCTTCGCCGATGAGAAGCATTCTCCCCATCTGGAAATAGGCTTCAGGATATCCTGACCGCTCCGCCACGATCTTGAAAAGGGCAAAAGCTTTGGGCATGTCTTTGGGAGTTCCCCAGCCCATACTGTGGATGCACGCCAGTTTGAATATGCTGTTGATCTCGTTGAGCTCTGCTCCTTTCTGAAAATGGTACAGAGCCTTCTTGGGATCTTTCAGCCGGGTTTGTATCACGCCCATGTAATAATGCGCTTCAGGAGAGTTTTTGCTGAGGGGACCGGCAAGAAGTGCCTCAGCCTCCTTGTATTTCTGTGCATTGACCAGAGCTGTGACTTTTTCAAAAAACTTCTTTCCCGCCTTTTCCGGCAGCGGTGCTGCGGCAAGTTGCGGCGTCAGAAGTGCGGAAATGGCAATAAATGCTGCGAAAACCAATTTTTTTCCCGGAATGATCATTCTTTTTTTCCTTTCTTTCCTGCAGTGTGTTATGTCTCAGGAGATCTTCAAATCCCAAAGATCCGGAGTAAAGTGTGCACTCATGGTGCATCTCTCCGGAAGCTGCCGCAGTTTTACGCCCCCGAACTCCGGCAGCAACACCTTTTCAAGGCTCTTTGCCGTCACCGCCTTTTTGGGGTCAGGAGCAAAAAATACAGCCGCACTGTCCCGGTATTTTTCCAGGAATTCCAGATTTTTGGCGGCAGCGGCTGAACCCAGGACCTTTGCTTTGCGGAAAAATTTTCCGGCACGTTCCGGATTTCTGACACAGCCGCATCCTGCGGCAATCTGGATCCCCAGTTTGTTGAGCAGAGGAGCGCAACTGCTTTTGGCTCCCCGCAGACAGATGGCATGGACACGGCGTCTTCCGGCGGCGGTTCCGCCGTATTCACCGGCGCAGTACTCTGCAAATGCAAGAAGAAGTTCAGGATCGTCCCCGGCAATGGCAGACTCCATCAGATCCTCTCTGACGGGGGTTGACAAATACCCGGTCAAATAGAGAGCTGCCATGTCGCCGTTCTGCCCCTGAAGAGAAAACTCCTCCAGAAGCCTTTCCTGACCGGCTCCGTCAAGCATGGAATAAAGCTCAATCATCTCTGAAAATTTCATCTTATCCCCCTTATGTTAATAGCCTCTTTTAAAAGTATTCCGTACTCTGCTTGTAAAGATAGAGAGCAGTTTTAATGGATTCTATGACAGAAAAGTGAAAATTTTTCCGGATTTTTTTAAATATCCGGCATATCCGGTTACAAGCAAAAAGTGTGCCATTTTGCTTTATTCAGAGTTTTGAAATTGCCCCGTCCCCTCAAATATTTGATTTTTACAAAGCCGCTCCCCCTTTATGCTCCCAAAGGAAAACCGTTCTGCCGCACTTTTTCACGGCAAAACGGTTCAAATTTTAACCATTGATGGTTTATTTTTCAACAGCTGTATGTGCAGAAGGCGCAACCAAAGGTATCTTACCTGCCCATGTTGGAAACAGAGCCGTACAGAAAAGAAGAAGGTGGTTTGCAATCACCTCTCAAGATCCAATATTTTCATGGCGTTGCCGTACATGATGGCATCTTTTTCCGTCTGCGAAATGTCAAGAGCGTATATCACATCCTGAGCGAACTTCATCTGCATGGCTCCCTGAAGGGGGGAGTCTGTTCCGAATACCACATGTTCCGCCCCTGCCAGACGCACCATTTTTGCCATTACGGTCTGATAGGCATAGAGCAGATAATGGGCGGTGTCGATCCAGACATTCTCCGGCAGTCCTGCATCACAGATCCGTTCCAGGGAGTCCATGTTGGGGAAGAAGGGGTAGTTGCCGTTCTGGAACAATCCGGCGCAGTGCGCCAGAACGAAATTGGTTTCAGGATGCTCCCTGGCTATGGAAACAACTGTTTCCGCTTTGGAAAATCCGCTGCCCGGCATACAGGAAACATGAAACAGCATCATGGGGACTTTGCCTGCGATACGGTCGATGAAACGGTAGTTCGAGGGGACAGAGAGGTCATATCCGTGGTAGTCCGGATGGATCTTGACGCCCCGGAATTTGGGGTTTTCCTGCAGATAGTGCAGTTCCTCTTCAGTTCCGGGGAATGTGGGACTGACCACAACATAGCCATAAAAATCATCATATTTTTTCAGCACAGCATCCAGTTCGGCGTTGCCCTCTCTGATGTCGTACATGATGGAACGTGAAGCAGAAAGACAGAGCTTATCTGTGCCCGACTCCTTCATGTATTCCCTGAGTTTTCCGGCGTCAGCCTGCCAGAACTCGCTGAAATTGATGTTTCCCAGATGTCCGTGGATGTCGATGATCATTTTCTTGCAGTTCCTGTCTGTCAGAGGATATTGATTTGGCGGCCGTAGCTGGAAAGCATTTCAGCGGGACCTTCGGCTCTGACCAGCAGTCCGTCTTCCCAGCGGAACCCCATGTTGTTGCGGTGCAGGAACATATCCTGCATGAAGGTCATATCCGCTTCAAGCATGTATTGGGAACTTGTTTCAAGGAAGGGATATTCACACTCCATCTGACCGCAACCGTGGGCGGGACCGTAGAGAATAGCATCGCCGTAACCTTCGGCACGGATGAAATCATGGACCTGCTTTGCGGCATCCCCTGATTTGACTCCGGCACGCATGACATCAAAGGTCATATTGGCGGCATCCAGCCCCACCTGGAGAAATTTCAGAATATCGTCAGGACATTTGCCCAGCACCACAGGACGGCCGATACTGGAGCTGTATCCTTCGATCTTGGCGCCGATGGAAAAGTGGATGATCTCGCCGCACTGCACCTTCCGCAAAGTGGGACGGCTGATGGCCTGATCGGAGTTGGGACCGGAGCAGCACCAGATGGGATATCCGGTACATTCGGCGCCTGCGGCAGTCATGGCGGCGGTGGCGATACCGCAGAGTTCGGCTTCGGTCATGCCGGGCTTGATGTTCTCAAGGATGGCTTTGAATCCCGCTTCTGAGGCACGGGCAGAGGCCTTGAGACAGGCGATCTCTTCGGCACTTTTTTTCATGAAGATGGGGCGGATCATATCATCCGCAGGAACGATGTTTTCAATGCCGCCCATGGCTTTTGCCAGATCGGTCATCATCATGTAGGGGAAAAGATACCATCCGCAGATACCTATCTTTGAAAGTTTGTACTCAGAAACGATATCCTCCCACTTGGGCAGTGTGGAACCGGGATAATCAGGCTGGGAGGATTCACGGAAATCCATGAGCTGAATGATTTTTGAAAGTTTTGAACGGCTGGAAGCGTATGTGAGAGATTCAGGACCGATGATAAGCGCCGGAGTCCCTTCAGCGGGGATCAGCACGGCAGCAGTTTCAAAGCTGGGCCAGTAATCGGAAAAATAACGCACTGCCGCAGGCTCCGATTCGGTGGAAAAAACCAGTATCGCATCAAGATGGTTTTTACGGACCGCCTCTTGAGCGGCACTCATACGGCGGGAAAACTCCTGAGATGTTAAAATTGACATTTTTACTCCTTGTATATTTGGTGTTGTACGGTTATATTATACTACAGGAAAAGAAAAATATAAATGTCATTTTTTTCAAAAAGTATGTCAAAAATTATCAAAAACCCGGAACAGTTTGCACCGGTCAGAAAACCTGAAGCGGAAATTTTTCTTTACGGCAGGGGCGAAGTGGCATTTGCCTGGAACTTCACCCGGAAAGATCCTTTCTGGTTTCTCTACTGCAATTCCGGGCAGGGGGCATGTCTGAAATTTGACGGGCAGGAGATCCGGTGTCATGACCGGGAGATCATCCTGATCCCCCCCAATACCCCTTTTCAGAGCTGCTGCGAATCCCCTTTTGAACACCTCTACATCCATTTTCAAGCCGGTACTCCTTACACACGGGTGAAACCGGGGGTCCTGGTCTTCCCCTCTTCGATATGCGGCACACTGGATAAACTTTTTGCAGAGGAACAAACTTCAGCGGCGGCGGTATTTGCTCTGGTCTACGCCGCATTGGCGGCGATACCGGCAGACCGTTTCATGGCTGAAAGATCCTCTGACGATGACCGGCTGCAAGGGGCTCTGAAGATGCTGGATCAACAGCTTTCAAACGATGAAATATGTGCTTCGATCGGAATGTCCGGCAGCAACTTTCAAAAGTTTTTCAAGCAGAAAACGGGGATCTCTCCTCATCAGTACTCCATAAAAATGCGCCTTGAAAAGGCTTGTTTTCTCCTGAGTTCCGGCGTGTCCGGGATCAAGGACATAGCTGCGGAGTGCGGTTTTTCCGACCGCTATGCTTTTTCCAAAGCCTTCTGCCGTCATATCGGCGTTCCGCCTGCCCGTTACCGCCAATCATTTATTCTTCCGCAGCCGCCCCAAAAATAAAAAGCGGTCTGTAAAAAGATTTCCGGATAAAGGAAAGTTATCTTACCTGCCCATGCTGGAAGCAGAGCAAAACAAAAAAGTGAACTCCTCCTTATTAAAGAGTCATTCACTTTTTTGTGCTGATCTTCAGGGGTATCACGCCGCTCAGCGGGAAGGAACGCTTCTTTTCACCCCTTTGAGCATGATGACCTTCCGGATCTTTGAGCGGTCAACACGGTACTGGACTCCCGGTTCAGGGCTGAAAACCACATAATCAGGCTTGGACTCCACCAGGAATCCCTTTTCTCTGATGCCGCTGATGTAGAGGATCTCACTGTTTGAAAGCCACATACGGCGGCTTTTGAGAATGGTTTTCTTCCCCTTCCGGACGTTGAAGGTAAAACTCTGGTGGGGCGGATCGCCCAGAGAGTGGAACATGGTCACTGTATGCTGTCCGGGGGGCAGATTGCTGATGGTGAAGTTGGCAGTGGATTCGGCGCCTTCCACAAGAGCCTTGGCTACTCCGAGAGATTTGCCTCTGAAAAAGACCTCCACCCCCACGGGCTGGATGTTGAAGACCACGCTGCCGGTGCTGCTGACAAGGTTGAAATGACGGGTATCAGTGGCACCGGGAACGATCTGCACCCGGCTCACAAGGTCATCAAATCCCCCCCGTACCAGTGTTATATTGTACACACCGGGGTCCAGAGCCTCCACGGTACAGGGGGTCACGCCCCGTTTCACGCCGTTGATAAAGAGTTCCGCCCCTGCCGGGGTGGTTGTGACACGGACTCCTCCGGGCTTCTGCCCCAGTTTGACATGGATCTTATCTTTTTGCCCTCTGGAAATGCGTACATTGCGTTCTTCGGGGTTGCATCCGGCACGTTCAACACGGATCACATATTTTCCTTCGGCACGTTCCAGAGTCAGGGGAGTTTCCCCCAACTCTGTGCCGTCCACGATGACCCGGGCACGGGAGGGGGAAGAAGTGATGACAAGAGCCCCCATGTTTGAGTCAAGATCCACATTGACTGCCACAGGACGTACACTGTTGATCTCCCACTCCGCCGGTCTCCCGGCATAGCCGCGCATGGAAAGCTCGGCGTGATATTTACCCGCCGGCAGGTCACGGATCACCAGAGGAGTAATGCCTCTGGATTGTCCATCCATCACAACGGTGGCACCTGCGGGGGTACTCTTGATCAGGACAGAACTGCGCACCGGAACAAGCTGAGGATCAAAGGCGCACTCTTTTCCTTCAACTGTGACTTTGCGGTACTCTGTACGGTATCCGGGGGCGGAAAAGCGCATGACGTAGGTCCCGGGAAGAAGGCTGAACTTGCTGCTCTTGACACGGATCCCGTCAATAACGCAGGAAACACCCTCCGGCCCACGGATCTCAAAGAGTGTCCGTTTGACCTCCTTTTTGCCGCATGAACACAGAAGCAGAGCTGCTGTGAGAAACAGTAATGCAAACTTTTTCATTATCTCTTATTCTTTCTTAAAAGCTGTTCGATCAAGATCATCCGCCGTTTGACGGTACTGTGCCGGGGAGACTCCGGTTCTGTCAGATCCATCATCTGCCGGAAAAGGGGTTTCATGGCCTCAAAGGAGCGCAACTGCAAAAGTTTCTTGTATTCCGTTTCCAGAGCGCCGAGAAGCATCTCCCTTTCTTTGATGGCTTCAGCAAGTCTGTTCCGTGCCACATTCCACTGGGGGGGCTTGGGTGAAAACTGTTCCAGAGACTCAACCGTGAGCTTGTAGTTTCTGATCGCCGTGCGCAGATTGGTGGATCCGGCGCGGCGGTTGCCATACAGATCTTCGGCGTTGATAAAAGCCTTTTTGGCAACTGCGATAAGCTCCGCAGGAGTCATGGAGATGGCTTTGATACCGAAGGTTTCGGTCAGATTGATCACAGCATCTTCCACCATTTCAAACTCCTGGGGGGCAAATTTACCGGCTACTGCCGTATTGAAGACCCTGTCGCCCTCTGCCACAGTCAGACGGCGGAGACTGGAGTCATCCTTTTCGGCATCCCTGGCAGATGTGGCGTAGATCCCGGAACTGCGGACCACCTGACGCAGTTCCTCCACACTCTCATTTGAAAGGGGCACTTCACGTTCAAAGTGTCTGCGTGAGGCAATATCATCAATGGTAAAGACCACCTTGTACTCATATTTGCTGCGGGGAGCACTTCCCTTCCCGGCATCCTTCCCCTTTTGGGCTGAGGCACGGAAACTTCTGAGAGCAAATGAAAAGCGGAACACATTATCCTTTGAGTAGACCTCTTTTTCATAACTGAGATCCAATGGCTGTTCACGCTGAACGCTTTTTTTGCGCTCTTTGGCAGGGTTCATAAAAGAGAAAACCGAGCTCAGCACCATAATGACCACACAGGTCAAAACGGTGTAAAAAATGAGATTGGAGCGTTTTTTCCTGCCGTCGTTCTGTTTTTCCGTTCCCTCTTCCGAAGCAGCAGAAGCTTTGGAGGCACGACCCTTTGTTCCGAAAAGAGATCCGGAAAGGTTTTTGATGTCAAGCCCGGTAACGGTGTTGAACGCCCCTTTGACGGCGGAACCGTCAGCTTTTTTTTCCTCCCGGACAGGGGGCGGAGGAGTTGAAGGAGGCGCCTGAAAAACCGCAGGGGCAGGTTTGGCTGCCGGAGTTTGTCCGGCACCGTTGGTCGCAGCCATCTCAGGAGGACCAGAAATAATGGGGTTGAAGATCACCCGGGCGGGCTCCGGACTCAGCTGCTCTATGCACAAGCTGTTTTCACCGATAACTGCCAAAGTACCATCTGAAAGGGGTACAGATCCATCGATACGTTTTCCGCCGACTTTGACACCGTTGGTACTGTTGAGGTCGCCGATGATCCAGCTGCCGTCTGCCAGTTGCTTTATCTCTGCGTGACAACGGGAAACACCATCGGTATCAAGGATCAGCTGATTGCCGCCGTCCCTGCCGATAGTGACACTGGGGGAATTGAATTCAAACTCTTTCCCCTTATACGGTCCATCCACAATCGTTATTTTCATATTGGCTCTTCTTTTCTGCGGGGAGCATCTTTCAGATCCGGAAAATCCCCCCGTGTTCTGTTGATCTCATCCTCTTTTCACCACTGTGTCCAAAGAAGATGCACATTATCAAAATTAGCATGACAAAGGTGTTTTGTCAAGCCTCTTACACTGTTTCCACCAAAATAAAATCAGAGAATTTATTTTTCACCTGAAATGGCTGTATCTGCTCCGGCTCCCGGTGTCAGAGCCTGTTTGACTTCGGCATCTGTCAGGCGCCGCCACTGGCCCCTGGGGAGATTCCCCAGTTCAAGAGTCCCGACGGTCAGACGTTCCAGTTCCAGAGTGGGAGCCCCCAAAGCGGCGGTCAGGCGACGGATCTCACGTTTTTTACCCTCATTCAAATGGAGTTCATAGCGGAATCCCCCCAGAGAACGCACCGAAAGCACCCGGAGCAGTTCCCCTTCATCCTTTATCCCTTTGACCATCTGTTTTTGGGCTTCGGGGGTCAGTTCAGAAGCCAGACGCACCACATAGCGCTTGACGATTCCGTATTTAGGGTGGGTCAGCTGCGCCACAAAGTCGCCGTCGTTGGAAAAAAGTATGAGTCCGCAGCTCTCTTTATCCAGGCGTCCTGCCGAAAAAAGCCGCACCGGGGGCGCCGGAACGATAAGATCCAGCGCCTTCAAAGGGGCATGGGGATCCGAAGCGGTACACACATAACCTGCCGGTTTGTTGAGCATGACATACCATTTTTCAGAAGTGTCGGGGATCTCCAGAGGACGGCGGTCAAAAGCAAGGCGCATCCCCGGTTCGATCCGTTCCGCAGGATTCATGCACACCTTGCCGTTGAGCCGGACTCTGCCTGATTTGATGGCAGTGACGGCGGCACGGCGTGAAAGAAATGCCGCCTGACTGATGATCTTTCCCAAAGTTTCAGCCATTTTTACTCTCCCGGTTCGGAATAGATGATAAGGGCCTTGGCCTCTTTGCATCCGGGCGCAAGTTCGGCACGGTGGGGGATCTTGGATTTCAGATAGACCGTCCCCCCGGGCACAAGGAGCTGACTTGTGTTGTTGTCGTAAACATAAAAACGCACCTCTCCCGACTGCAGGACAAAAAACTCTTCCGTCTCATGTGCCATGAAGTCGCGGGGGGACTCAGTATGATGGTACTCCACCAGAAAGGGGTCAAGCTTTTTCCCTGAAAGTCCCCCTGCCAGCGCCAGATAGCGCATACCGTACTCCTGACTGTCGTCCCGCTGGAGCTCCAGACCGTCAGATACAGTGCCGAAAACGAATTCAGCGGACTTGCCGGGAGCTTCAAAGAGGCTCTTGAGATCCACCTCAAGTGCCTCGGCAATACGGTTGAGGGCTTTGAGCGAAGGGGATATGCGGAAATTTTCCACCTGAGAAATAAACCCCTTGCTGAACCCGCTGCGCAAAGCCAGCTGTTCCACAGTGAGCCGCCTCTCAAGTCTCAGGCGGCGGATAGTCTGGGAAAGTTCCAGTAAATTCATCGTTTTTTCTCTTCAGCTGAGAGCTTGAGCCGCTTCGTCAGGAGAGGCAACTTCGACGATCCTGTACCCCTGTTCAGAGAGCTGTTTCTTCTGGAATCCCAGATTCTTATTCATCTGCTGAATGAGGATACGCTTGCCCTGAGCACGGAAGGTGTTGCACACCTTCTGCAAAGAAGCCACATCGCTCAAAGTGAAGGAACGGCGGTAGAGAACGGCAATTTTTTCGGCACGTCCGGGGATATCGAATCCACCTTCGATGAGAGCGCCGATCATCCGTTCAAAGCCGATGGAAAATCCGCAGGCGCACACATCGGAGCCGATGTATTTGCCGATCATCCTGTCATAACGTCCGCCGCCGGCGATGGAGATGCCTTTGAAACTTTCAGCACGGATCTCAAAGATGGTTCCGGTATAGTAGCCCATGCCCCGGACCAGAGTGGGATCAAAGACAAACTTCGTGTCCTCAGCAGCAGTCAGTTCCCGGACGGTGGAAATGATCGCCTGCAGATTTTCGCCGGTTCCCTCAGGGAGCACCTCTTTGAGAGTTTCAGCACAGAAACTGAGAGTGTCCTCAGATTTCTGGAGTTTATCAAAGAAATCGTAATAGCAGTCAACAGACTCCTGAGTGTATCCTGACTCAAGAAGTTCCTTCCTGACGCCCTCTGAGCCGATCTTGTCGAACTTGTCAAGAATGATAAGCACATCGCCGTGGCTCTCTTCGGGGAACTTACAGTAGTCCATCATCGCCTTCAAAAGGCGGCGGTCGTTGATGAGCACCGTACACCCCCGGACCCCCGCCTTGTCAAGGAAGGTGGTGGTGGCGTGGATCAATTCGATCTCCGCATTGCAGCTGCTGTCACCCAGAATGTCGATGTCGCACTGGGTGAACTGGCGGAACCGCCCCTTCTGGGGACGGTCGGCACGCCACACCGGACCGATCTGCATGGCTTTGAAAGGCAGAGTCAGAGCAGAAGCATTGTTGGCATAATAACGTGCCAAAGGCACGGTGAGATCGTAACGCATACCTGAGTCAACAAGATCGCTTTCGCTGCCGGAAAGGGCATTGCCCAGCTTCTCGCCCCGCTTGAGGATCTTGAAGATCAGCTTTTCATTCTCACCGCCCTGTTTGCTGCTCAGGTTTTCAATGTGCTCCATGCAGGGGGTCTCGATAAGAGAGTACCCGAAAGAGCGGTAGGTGGATTTGAGAAGATCCAGCAAATATTCCCGGATCTCGTTTTCAGCAGGGAGAATATCCCTCATTCCTTTGACTGTCTGTTTGACGAACATCTTCTTGTAAATCCTGTTTATATGCCGGAAAAACTGCTCCGGCGGATAAATAATGAATTATCAGAGAGCCAGCATTTTTTCAATAGGCTTGACGGCTTTTTCCATGATCTCAGGCGCCAGCACGATCTCGTGCTGATTGAATTTGAGAGCATCTCTGAGATCTTCAAGAGTGATCTTTTTCATATCGGGGCAGAGGATCTCAGGTGCAAGGGGGATGAATCTCTTGCCGGGATTCTCTTTTTTGAGCCGGTGGAGAAGTCCGCTCTCAGTGGCGACCACGATGGTGTTTTTATCACACTCTTTCACAAATTTCAGCATCCCGGCGGTGCTCAGAGCAGCATCGGCTTCGGCAACACATTCGCTCTTGCACTCCGGGTGGATGATGACAGCGGCATCGGGGAAGAACTCCCTTGCCCCTTTGATCATTTCAGGGGTCACCTGATCGTGGACGGGGCAGCAGCCGTTCCAGAGTGCCATTTCCGTACCGAGAGTGTTGTTGATATTGCTCCCCAGATTGCGGTCGGGAAGAAAGACGATCTTTTTCCCTTCCAGAGAACGGATCACCTTTTCGGCATTGCCGCTGGTGCAGCAGATATCCACCTGCGCCTTGGTTTCGGCAGTGGTGTTGACGTATGCGGCAAAGACCGCATCGGGGAACTCACTGCGCCACGCCTTTACCTGTTCGCCGTCAGCCATGCGCGCCATGGGACAGTCGGCATCAGGATTGGGGAGCAGAACAGTCGAATCAGGAGAAAGGAGTTTGGCAGTCTCTGCCATGAACCGGACACCGCAGAAGACCATAAGGGGGGCTTTTGCCTCTTTTGCTTTGATGGAAAGCTCCAGAGAGTCACCGGTGAAGTCGGCAAGATCCTGAAGTTCCGGGCGCACATAGTTGTGGGCAAGGATCAAGGCATTGCGTTCAGCCTTGAGAGCTTTGATCTCTTCTGTAAGTGTCATAAAAAAATAATCTCCTGTAATTAAAAAACGGGGGGCCGCAATTCAGCCCCCCGGATTTTGTTTTTTTCAGTCCACCCGGACCAGTTCGATTTCGGGATCCAGCTCGTTGCGCAGGATATTTTCCAGACCGCCTTTGATGGTCATGGCGGCGTGGGGACAGTGCCCGCAAGCGCCCCGCAGACGCAACTGAACGGTTTTGCCCTCAATGGCAACGATCTCAAGGTCGCCGCCGTCGGCCTGAAGGTGAACACGCAGCTCATTGAGCCGGTCGGTGATTTTTTGTGCAAGATCATCCATGATTTTATAATCCTTATGTTGATAACCTTATTTTTCCACGGGAACCACGATACCGCGCATGATCACGTTCTGGCAGAGCATGAAGATCAGGAAGGTGGGGATGGAAGCGATGATCAGTGAAGCGTAGATCACAGCCTGGCAGCTGGACTGCTGCAACTGATACAGCCAGGGCATCAGGGTCCACATGTTCTGGTCCTGACAGATCAGAAGAGCCATCATGAAGTTGCTGTAAGCATGGGTGAAGGCGTTGAGGGCGATCACAGCCAGGATGGGCTTGGAAAGACTCATGGTGATCTGAAGGAAGATACGGGTCTCTGAAGCACCGTCAAGCATGGCGCTTTCGTAAAGTTCCTTGGGCAGGGAGTCGAAGAATCCCTTGAGCAGGAAGATACTGTAACCGTTGGCAAGACCGGGCAGCACCAGAGCGCCGAAGGTGTTCAGCAGACCCAGCTCACGCATCATAAGGAAGTTGGGGATCTGGGTAACCATCTGGGGGAATGCCATGGTCAGCATGAGGAAGAGCAGGATCTTGTAGGTGGAGGGCAGCTGGAAGCGGCTCAGAGCGTAAGCAGCCAGGGGGTTGAAGGTCAGAGCGCAAAGCACTGCCAGCACGCAGTAGATCACAGTGTTGATCACACCACGGCCCTGAAGAGCGATGTAAGCGAACACAGTTTTGAAGTTACGGGTCATGAACTCCCAGCGCTGGTGGGATTTGTCAGCCATGATCTTGGTGTAGTGATACTCCCACTGGGGGATGTTGACCTGCTCGAAAGAGGTGTATTTGGTGCCCAGAGCCTTGTTCATGGCGGCGACGGTCTTGTACTTCTCTTTCAGGAAGTCACGGAAGATGAACTCGACACTGCAGAGGTAGATACTTTTGGCAGGAGCCTTGTAGAGTTTCTTGTCAACAGGATCAACCCAGCCCTTGAGGTATTCGCCGAAGTCGGAGATCTGTGCGCCGTGATAGGGAGCAGGGATCTCGGTGGGCAGCTTGATCTGAGCAAAAGATTTGTACTTTGTGCGGTAGATCTTGTTGAGACTGGCAATGTTATGATACTTTGCCCTGAGGTAAGCCTGAAAGTGGGGGTTCTGAGAAGCATCGACACGGATCCAGAAGAGGTTCAGGATCTCGCGGACGAAGAACTCCCAGTCCTCCTGTTCCTTTTTGGTCCCCTTGGCAGGGAAACGGCGGGTCAGCTCAAAGTCCTCGTATGACTTGTAGCTGGTCTTGTGGGATTTATTGTAGTTGGCAATATCCTTGCTGTACTGGGGGAAGAGGAATGATCCCTTGAAGAAGCCGGAAGCATTGCTGTAGATCCTGTGATGCTTGGGAGCGGTGCCCTTGTGCATGTACCACTCTTCGTTGTACTTCACAGTGGGGTTGGGGATGGTACGGCGGGCAGTGAAAGGCTGCTCGTTGACCATAAGGGCATTCCAGGTCGCGAACTCAGTGCCCTTGGCATCGTTCATGGCACTCAGGTCACCGTTGAACTCCTCAAAGAGAGCATCCTTGTAGTTACGGAAGTTCTCAGGACGGGTGTTGTTGGAAACAGTTGCGTGGCTGTGTCCCAGCATGTAGTAGTAGAAGGGGAAATTCCTCTTATCCAGAAACTCTTCCCAATCCTTGCAGAGCTTTTCCTTGAGATCAGTGGGGATCTCAAGCTGACGGAAGTCGTGCATGGGCTTGTTGTAGAGCATCTGGGCGGTAACGATAGCTTCGTTGAAGAGTGAAGCCACCGTCTTGCGGTAGTAGGCATCATCATCCACCAGATAGGCGGGGATGAGCTTCAGTTCGGAAACGTCTGTAGTTGATTTGCCGGTACCGGAGATCATCAGCCAGAAGGGATAGATCATGGTCAGAGCACCCAGGGTCAGCACCAGATAGATGGACCAGATAAGGCACCGGACTTTCAGGCTTTTGCGGCCGATTGTTGAAATAATACTCATGTTGTATAATCCTTATATGATTGTTATTTCTTTTCAGTAGCACCGGCGTTCTTGAATTCCACCTTGGAAAGGATCTGGAGCTGATAGACGGTGAAGCCGATCAGGATGAATGCCAGCATCCATGCCGCAGCGGTAGCAGGACCGAAGTTCAGATAGGTGAAAGCCTTGTACCAGATGTAGAGACCGGCGGTCTCAGTCTTGGTGGCGGCGTCACCGCCGGTCATCACCAGGATGTTACCGGTGGAGGCGTACCAGGAGCTGATAAAGGCACCGACGAAGTTGATGACGATAAGAGCCTTCAGAGTGGGGAACACAACGAAGAGGATCTTGTCGATAAAGGTGGCACCGTCAAGGTCGGCGGCTTCATAGTAGTCTTCAGGAATACCCTTCAAAGCTGCCAGATAGATCAGACATCCGGGACCCATACCAGCCCAAACCATGGGGATCACACATGCGATCATAGCGGTGTTGGGGTTGAAGAGCCAGCGGTAGGGTTCGCTGTTGGTCTGGATCAAACGGGGGAAGAACTGAGAGAGGGTCTGCCCGATGGATTCGTGTCCGGGGAAGAGGACGGGGAAGGCAAGAGCACTCACCGCGCCGAAGAGGATGAAACCGACGATGATGAAAATGACCATCACGCTCCAGAGACGGTAGAAGGCAAGACGGCGGGCAAACATGAAGCAGATGATCATGAGGATGGCGCCGATGCCGATGAATCCGGCAGCGGGGATGCTCAGAATGATCTGGTTCAAGGCACCGAATTCAGAGGGTTCGTAGAACTGTTTCCACAGCAGCATGGTCACCAGACCGGAAATAACTGCGGGGAGGTAGTAGATCATACGGAAGAGAAGCTTGCCTTTGGGCACTTCCTGAAGCAGAATTGCCAGGATCATGGGAGGCAGGAAGGTCAAGCTGATGACCAGCATGGAGTAGCGGAAAGCGTTCCAGATGGATGCCCACCAATAGCTGTCAACGATCAGATTACCGAAGTTGTCAACACCCACAAAGATGGATTTACCGATGATCTTGTAGTCCTGGAATGCCATGACAGAACCGCGCGCCAGAGGCAGATACTGCCACATGAGGATGGTCAGCACAGCAGGCACCAGAAGCATGTATGCCCAGACGTGACGGCGGAAACCCCAGGTTTCCTGTTTCACACCCAGAATGCTCTTGGGAGGGGTGAAGATCCGGAAGATCTTGCGGAAGACGAAGAAGTAGGCGACAAGGATACCCGCCAGAACGCAGCAGGCGATGACCCGGCGTTTGGTGCGCTCGGCATCGGTGATGTCACCGATCATCAGCTCGTTGGCACGGGCTTCAGCGGTGCGGATGATCTTGCGCAGCTGTTCGATGCGGAGCTTGGGATCGGAGGAAAGTTTGTCAGACAGTTCCATGGATTCAGCGAACTGAAGAGGAATGGACATCTGTTCCTACGCGAAGTTGGAGTTTTTGCCGTAGGGTTCAGGACGGCCGGTGGCGAGAGCCACATCGTAAAGTTCAAGGAATTCTTTGGGGGAGATGCGGAGCAGGTCTTCGTAGCCGAAACGTTTCAGGTAGCGGGGCATGACGAACTGTCCCATACCGCCTTCCACCATGACACGGGTACGGACACGGAGTCCGGCTTCACTGTCGCGATGGTACATATATTCCCATGCGGCGTCGCGGATCACAGGGTTCTTGATGCCGCCGAACATACCGAACATGGTGCAGTTCAGCTCACCGCCCCGGTGACGGACACCCTTTTCATCGGGCAGACCCATGGGAACAGGAGCCATTCCGTAAATTTCAGGGTTGAAGGTGGAAAGGGTACGTTCATCGATATAGGTCATATAGACACCGATCTCACCGTTGGCCCACTTGTTGCCGGCACGGGAGTCTTTGTAAGCGTAGCCGCGGCGGACAACGCCTTTTTTGTCGATCCACTTTTCAGCGGAAAGTTTGGTGTAGAAATCAAGAGCGCGGAGACCGGCTTCGGATCCGAAGGAGCAGCGCCATTTGCCGGTGTCTTTATCCTGCTCCATGACTTCACCGCCGGCGCACCAGAGGAAGGTCAGCCAGTACCAGGATTCGGTTTTGCCGCGACCCAGCATGATACCGTAGATACCGTTGGCAGGATCGGTGATTTTCTTACAGGCATCAAGAAGTTCCTCCCAGGTCCACTTGGCGGTGGGATAGGGGATCTTGTGTTTATCAAAGAGGTCTTTACGGTACATCAGCACCTTACCCAGAGGTGAGCCGCCGTAGGGAACGGTCCAGTAGTGCTTTTTGCCGTCGGGCCCCATGCGGTGTACAACAGGCAGGATCTTGGGGTGGATGCGCTCGTGGAGCAGCTCTTTGCGCTCAGCAGAAGAGAGTTCGTCGATGAACTCATCCAGAGGATAGAGGAAGTTGTTGCTGATGTAGTTATCAGACTTACGGAAGTTGATGTAAAGCACATCAGGAGCCATATTTCCGGCAATGGCAAGAAGGTCGTTTTCAACACCTTCCACGCGGATACCGGAGAAGGGTTTCAGACGGATCTCAACGTCGTCCCAGTTGAAATTGCCGTACTTTTCGGGATTCTTCTTGTACTTGGCGGCGTACTTTTTCTTGAAAAGCGCCGGAAAGTTTCTGACGAAGTCCCTGACGATCTCTGTGTTTGCCCGGTTGCCGACGTCGGTACCGGTGGGGTTGGGCAGTCCGTCTACTGTCAACTCAATGACGGTTTTACCGGTTTTTCTGTCGGTAAACACGGTACCTGCGTGGAGTGAAGACATCCAAGACAGCGCAAAAGCTGCAAGGACTCCTGCCATCACTGCGATTTTTCTCATAAGGCTCTCCCGTTTTGTTGCGCTAATTCCTTGATCGTCAAGAAAATCAGCTTTTATTATATGTGAAAAATATATGAATTTTCATCCTCAAAAAGAGTTTTTAACGTGTTAATATAGCACTCAATAGAGCAGATTTCAAGTCTCTTCAGCTAAAATTCAAATAAAAATTCTCCATGCCAATTAACAGTTGATTTGTAAACTACTCCTCTCTTTTCTGTTGAGCAAAGAAGTGTTCCGGGAGAATGCGCCCATATCTGACACTGAGGCACGGCAGCCGCAGAACAAAGTGTACTGCAGATCAGGGAAACGCAAAAAAAAGAAAATCACCGATAATTTTGCCTGCGGACTTGCAATTTTTCTTTTAAGAGGTATATTTACTCGTGTTGCCGCAAAAAAGAGTTGTATTTCTTTATTACGGCAGGGCTGCTTGATGTCCGGGACTTCTGTTTGAGGATCCCGGGAAAAGAATGGATTCCGTTAATAAAGGAAGGTAGAATCTATGAAAAAAAGTGTTTTGTTGATTAGTGCATTGATGATGGTCCTTTCGTTGCCGGCAAAGGATATTTTCGTCTCTCTTTCCACCGGCAAAAACAAAAATCCGGGAACCAAAGCCGCCCCCTACAAAAATCTCTGGAAAGCCATCGCTGTCGCCAAAGCCAATGATGTCATCCACATCGCCGAGGGGGTCTATCCCGGCAAGATGAAATGCGGCTGGTTCAAACTCACCCAACCGGTTTCTCTCATCGGCGGTTACTCTGCTGACTTCAGCAAACGCAACCCCGTCGTCCACAAAACCTTGTTCCAGCCCAGAAACGAGCACAACGACAAGAAAGCCGGCGCTCAGGGTATTTTGCACATTGAAATGGACAGATCCCCCATGAAAGCCCCCAAGGGGTTCCACATGGTCATCGACGGTATCATCTTTGATGACGGATTTGCCTCAAGTTTCCACGCCACCAAGGGCAAACCCGCCGGATTCGATACCGGTATGTGGCTTGAAGGTCCCGCCTATAACAGAACTGCAGACAAGTTCCCCAGTGCGAACCGTTACAGCATCTACACGGCTTCAGCTTCCCGCGGAGAGGGGGATCTGACCATTGCCAACTGCACCTTTGTGAACGGCTCCAACTACGCTGTGAACGTCAACTGGTTCAAGGGCAAAGTTGCCATCCTCAATAACGTCTTCTGCAACAACCGTATGCTCTCTGTGAACGTCAACTGCTCCAACGGCCGTGTCAAGCTCGATTGGGAGTGTGCCTATAACACCATCCTTTTCACCTGGAGCCGCCTCAATGACCTTGCAGACATGGGTTTTGCCATCCGGAACAACTCCAACTGCAACGCCAATATCCACAACAACATCATCGGTTTGAACGTGCTGACCGGTTTTGACAACACCAAGGGCAATCCCAAGCAGAAAAAGACCAAACTTGACAACAACATCTTCTTCCTCAACCGTGAGTCCGATGTTCAGATGACCGTTTCTCCCTCCATCGCCAAAGTGCGGGTCGATTCCTTTGAAGATCTGGAAGGCACCGACGGCATCGAATCCATCGAAGGCAATATTGACCTTAAAGATCCTGCTGTCTTCAAAGGCCGTATCAATGCCAAATATCTCAATGCTTTCCTTTCCATGAAGTATTCTGAAAAGACCAAGCTTGATCCCGGCAAATGCAACGCCCTGCGCAGCGTTCTCGGACTGCCTCTGCAGGGAACCATCAAAACCAAAGTGGATATGTACGCCAACCGCTACCCCATGGCGGATGCTCTGAAACTTTTCGGTGCAGTCAAGGGCTTCGGCGCCCAGATGCCCCGGTAATAAAAAAACAAAAAATAAGGAATCATTATCATGGATGTGAAAGCAATTATCGAAAATTACCGTAAAGTCGTGACTGAAAAATATTTCTGCTTTGAGGGCAGGACCGGCAGAAAATCTTTCTGGTTCTTCGTGCTGGTCAACTTTGTGATCAATATGGTCCTCGGCATCATTCCCGGCATCGCCGGAGCGATCCTGTCGGCTGTTTTCGCACTGGCGATCCTCTGCCCCTCTCTGGGTATCACTGCCCGCCGTCTGCATGACATCGGCAAATCCGGCTGGTTCCAGCTGATCGCCCTGATCCCCCTTGTGGGAGTCATCATTCTGCTGATCCTCTGCGCAAAAGAAGGTGATGCAGCTGAAAACGCTTTCGGAGCTGCTGATGCTGAATAAGGCGAAAATCCTTTCTGCAATACTCCTTGCGGCGGTGCTGACCGGGTGCGCCTGTACCCATACGCACCGGAACGGCAGAAATCCTGACCACGGTCCCAATCCCACTTCTCTGGATGCCTTTTTCTGTGTGCTTGATTATCTGCTGTTTCCGCCGCCGCCCGTGGTGGTCGCTCCTCCGCCGCCTCCGCCCCCGAGACCGGTGGTCGTGGTCCCGCCCCGGAGACCAAGACCGAGACCTGTGGTGGTGGTTCCGCCGCCCCCGCCCCGGAGACCGAGGCCTGTAGTGGTGGCTCCGCCGCCCCCGCCCCGGAGACCGAGGCCTGTGGTGGTGGCTCCGCCGCCCCCGCCCCGGAGACCCGTGGTAGTCGCTCCGGGACCGAAAGGGCATCATCACCGCCCTGTCCGTCCCCATCAGGCTCCGCCGCCCCCCAGACCCTGACAAGTGCAGGGCTGTTGTCAGACCTTGAAAAACTGACAGCAGCCCTGTTTTTATTTCCCTGTACCTCTTTTTCTGTGCCGGAAAATTTATACCCTGCCCCTTGAAAAAACAGGAGTTGAAAAGTATATTCTATTGAGGTAATTTTTTATCAAGGCTCTGTTTCCAATATGAGCAGGTAAGATGACTTTCACTTATCCGGCAATCCTTTTACAGACCGCATTTACCGGTCTTTATCGTATCGGGAACAGCGCCCTTAATCAAAGGAGCGGGTTTTATGAAATCATTTCTTTCTGCTGCACTGCTTGTCATGTTTTTTACTCTGCACGGTGCAGAGTATTTCGTTTCCCCTGCCGGAAAAGACAGTTCCGACGGTAAAAGTTTGAAAACGCCTGTTAAAACGATCCGGCGGGGCATGGAGCTTCTGAAAGCCGGCGACACACTGACCATTCTCCCCGGCGTATACCATGAGGCGGTCAGAAAAGTCTTTGACGGCGACCCTGCCCGCAGGACCCTGATCCGGGCTCAGATCCCCGGGACAGTCCTGATCCACGGCGATCTGGAGCTGAAAAATTTCCGCCCCTGCGACAAAGAAAAGGGGATCTATGTCACAGAGTGCCCCTCAGAACCTGAAGCGGTCTTTGAAAGAGATACCTTCAAACTCTACGAAAGACAGAATGGGAATTTTCTGCTCGATCCGCTCCCCCGCAGTGCTTCTTATTTTTATGATGCTCAAAAGCAGCTCCTTTATGTGCGTACTTCTGATGCCATGCCGCCGGATAGACACCGTCTGGCAAGATCCGTGTTTGCTTCTGACGGTTTTTCTCTCATCCCCGGCAAAACCAAAAAAGTCACCAACGTTGAGATCGACGGATTGATTGTCAGAGGATTCATGACTTTGAAAGTCGGTTTCTTCTTCGCCTCATGGGGAGTGGTGATCAACAACGCCGACAACTGTCTTATCAGAAGGTGTACCGCCGTGCTGAACTGCGGCGGCATCAGTATGAACAAAGCCCGCAAAAGCCGCATTGAAAGGTGTACCGCTCTGGGCAACGGCACCCTGCGTCAGGTTTCAGGCGGCAACATCATTATCTGGGAGGGAACGGATTCGGTCATCGACCGCTGTTTTTCCTTTGCTTCCCGCACCTACGGCATCCGCTTTTACGGCTCCAATCTTCGGACGGTCATCAGCCGCAGTGTCAGTATCGGGGACACCAGGGGCGCCATCTGGATCAAACCCAGCAGTCCGGTCTGCAAAGGGGTGGAGATCTTCACTCCGGATTGGGCAGCGATCCGCAACTCTGAGTACTCCGTTTTTGAAGTGAACGACTATGACCGCAAGGGGGAAAGGGGAAAAACCTCTCTCCCCATCGGCAAAACTCCGGTGCAGAGTTACAGCGATTCCTTTGCTGACGTGACCAAATTTGATTTCCGTCTTACCGGGAACTCCCGCTTCAAACAGGGATTCAGGGACCGGAACTTCTGCTACATTTCCCCCCGGGGCAGCGACAAAAATAAAGGACTTTCTCAAAACGCCCCCCGTAAAACCCTGAAGGACCTGCCCCCGGGAACGACTGTTTATCTGCTCCCCGGAACATACTCTGAGGATATCACCGTCTCTCAGAACGATCTCCGCCTTGCAGGATTCGGACAGAGCGCCCCGGTGATCCTCAAAGGAAAAGTGACCGTAACAGGCAATAATGTGACCCTGGAAAAGCTGAACTTCATCGTTCCCGGTGTTGCTGTCACAGCTTCAGGAAAGGAGCTGACCGTTGAAAACTGCGGCTTCAGTCACGCCGCCGTCGCGGTCCGGTCGGAGTTTCCCGCCGTGATCCGCCACTGCGCTTTCGACAAAAGTGTGAAACAGATCTTTTCCAACAGCAAAACCCTTGTGACTATGAGCATCCTCAACAGGATCCCGGAAAAGGGAGTGCTTTTCGGCAACGCCTATCCCGCAGAACTCCCTGAGCGTGATCCGGCACCTCTCCGGCTGACGGCGCAGTTCACCAATGCGGCGACGGGGGATTTCTCACTGAAAAACGAACATCTTTTCAAAGGGAGCGCCCTTGACGGTACTCTCATCGGTCCTTCTTTCTATCTTTTCGGCAGCGTGGACAATTGTTATTTCAACATGAAGCTTCTGCCTGTCAACAAAACCATGGCAGTTTTGCAGTTTGAATCTGATGCTCCTCTGAAGGGCTCCGGGGTGCAGCTCCGGGAAAAAGGAAAGAGCAACAGGATCATCGGGGATCATATCAAGGGCTCCACACTCTCTTTCGTCACTCTTGACAAACTCAAGCCCGCAACGGAATATGAGTGTCAGGCTGTTTCTTCCCAAAAATACGGCTATACGCCGGGCAACCGTTATGTGCCTTTGAAAAAAAATTACAAAAAGTTTGAGAAGAACCGCTCCGGGGTGCTGACCTTCAGGACCCCTGCTGCCGATCCTGCTCCCCGGGAACTCCACGTTTCCGTCAGGGGGGATGACAAAAATCCGGGAACACCCCGAAAGCCTCTGCGGACCATTATGGCAGCCGCACTGAAAACCCTTCCCGGAAGCAGGGTCATCGTCCACGGCGGTGTCTATCAGGAATCAGTACTGATCCCTGTCAGCGGCACCCCGGGAAAGCCCGTCACCTACTGCGCCGCCCCCGGGGAAACGGTGTGGCTCGATGGAAACAACCGCCAGTACTGCCGGGGATTTGCCGCCTTCGGGAAGGAGCATCTCCGCTTTGACGGATTCCGCCTGCGGATGTTCGGCACAGCTCTCATCAATGCAAGCGGCATCTACAACTTTTTCAACTGCCGCAATATCAGCGTGACCCGGAGTTTCTACGACGGCAGAAGTCCGGGCTATTCCCCTGCCATATTCCATGTGCGGTTCTCAAAGGATATTTCCATGAAAAACTGTGTCGCCGTCAACTGTATGAGTTCCATTGCCATTATAGATTCAGAGAAGATCCTCATTGAAAACAATGTGCTCAAGACCACAAACATCTGGCCCCTTTCCTACTTCGGGAAACAGAAAAACGCTGTCCGCTTTGAACGCAACATCGTGACCGACAATCTGCGTGCCAAGACCGGGGAACCTTTCATCAAGCTGACCGTTCCTGACAATGTCATTGAGGCGGACAATCTCTATTTTTCCCGCTTGCCCCGTTCACTGCGGATGGTGGTGGGACTCCACAACAACAAAAAGTGGACCCTTGACGAATATTACCGTCTGACAGGCAGGAACGGCCGTTCACTTTTCGGCAACCCCAATTTCCCCGCCGCTCCCCGGCAGCTGTGCTGGAAAAACCATCAGGAACGTCAAACTGACATGAAAAAGGGCACAGCTTTCGGACATAAGGTCAACAATTATGAATTCGGACGTGATCCTGAAAATCCCAAACAGTTCAAAGTGTGGGACTTCAAGGACTTTTTCGCCGTTCCGGTCAGAAAAACGGCTGACGGCAGGATCATCGGTCTTGAGCCTGAGGCTTTCAAAGAGTTTTCTTACGCTCCTGACACCGAAGGAAAATGGCGGATATTCTGACAGGCTCGGGGCGCGTATTTCTGCCCCCTCTCCCCCCCCTCTCTCTTGCGGCGCCGCCCCGCTGCGGTAACTTGCAATTGGCAGAGCTTAATGTGTTCTGCAAAAAAAAAGGACTGCTGCAGATTTTTGCGGCAGTCCCTTTCCGGAGCAAAATCACTCAAAGACCGCTTCGCCGAAGGAGTCTTTGTCGTGGAAACTCAGGGATTCAAAGCTGGGGGACCAGAGCGCCAGCTCCTTGAGAGTTTTGGGGTTGCCCTTCTCACCGGGGGGAACCTGGATCTCACGCCCCACGTTGAGAGTCCAGATCATGCCGGATCTGGGTTTGACCTTCAAGTCGGCAAAGGGCACGGTCATAAGAGAGTACCACTTGTTCCCGCTGCGCTTTGAATCATAGCGCCAGCTGCCATTCCATGAGGTGTCCGCCTTGTTGTAGCGGGGATCCAGCACATCTTCAATGAATCCCACGGCAGCATCGTATGAGGAACCGGGAACGGGGTTGTAGATGAAGTGATAGTAATTGTCACGCCGCCCCGCAGGGTCAAGGACAACTTCGATACAGTCGGCTTTCCATGCCGGACCATCCACTCCGAAAGCGGAGTGTTTGCGCTTGTCGGGCAGATCGGTCTCAACTGCCAGATAGAGGTTCTCATCATCGTAAAGCATCTTGAAACGGGTCTGCTCGGAAACTTTCCCCAGCTGGATCCCGTTGAGCTTCTGCCAGGGCGCCGCCGCCCAGACTCCCTTGTTGAAGTCGCTGAGTGTCACAGCTCCTTTTGCTTTTTTGACCGTCATACGGGGTCTGGTGCTGCCGGGGAGAGTCTTGATCTTGCGGAGCAGTTCCACATCCCAGGTGAGGGGGGCTTCGATGGGGGCTCTGAGTCTGCCGTTGGTACGCATCATGCGCTTGGGGATGAACTCAAAGAAGGGCAGCCCCTTCCATCCGGCAGGGACCTTGATCTTGCCTTTGGCATCGTAGAAGGAGTCGATCATCCTGTTCCGGGCTTCCACAGCATCCAGCAGCACATTGAGGTTCTGCCGGGTGGGACGGAGACGGTAGACCGTGTAGAAAGAGAGGATCTGAGCAAGGTTTTTGGTGTAGTCAAATTCGATCCTGACCAGCTCCAGACGCTTTTTCACCTTGGGATCCTTTGCCATGGCTTCAGAGCGGGCAAGCTGTTTTTCCATGACATCAAGAAGATCTGCCGTGTAGATCATGCTCAAAAGCACTCTGGGATTCACTGCTGCCGCAGCTTTGGCTTGTGAAAGTTTGGTGTAGATCTCAAGGCGTTCAAACAAGGTGTCGTAAAAGACCTTCATGGGGGCGTAACACTCTTTGAATGCTCTGCGGTAGAATTCATCCAGCACCTGCAATTCGTTCCGGGCGGGATCTTCAAGGATCTTGCCGTAGACGTAGTAGGTGGGCGCTTCAAGTCCGAAGTTTTCACCGAACCCGCAGCGGTAGATGCCTTTGACCTTGTTTTTGATGAAAAGCCTTGCCTGTTCAGCGGCAAAAGCAGGGGTGCGTTTGGGGGTGAGTCCTGTGGTATTGTAGTATCCCCAGTTGTAGATGTAGACCATAAATCCGTGGGGGACCTTGACTTTGCTCCATGCTTCAAAGGACTCAGGAGTGTAACGGCAGAGTTCGATCATGACGTTGTCGGGGAACTCCTTGAAACTCTTTGGAGGATTGACCGTGGGACCGTAGGAAATGATCATCACTTTTTTGTCAGGACGTGCCTTGAGGACCTTTTTGGCAATATCCCGGTGGAGTATCCAGAGTTTTTCTCCCTGATCTGAGGTGTTTCCGTACTTTTCGCATCCGTCGCAGAGACAGGGGATATATCCGTCAGTCTGGGCAAGCTCAGAGATCTCGGCGCCCCCATCAAGGGAGTCGATGACCTGCTGATAAATGAGGCGCTGGACAGCCTTGTTGCTGATACAGAGGTGGTTCCCGGTGCTGGAACGCTTTTTCTGCTTGCCGCTGCCCTGCAGAGCAAAGTATTCAGGATTGCTTTTGGCGTACTTTTTCTCAGGCACGGCACGGTAGTAGCTGTGTCCGCCGTGGCTTTTGAGGGTGCCGGCGCCGAAGTTGCTGTTGGCGTAGTCGTAGAAGAAGCTGTAATTTCTTCCTGTGGCATGTTTCAGATTGGGGCTCCCTTTGTGTTTGTAGGCAACAGGGATACGGATCTCCTTCTTTCTGACAAAGTCTATACCGGGCTCTCCGGGGTAGAGAAAGCGCACATCCAGAAACTTTTCAAGGAAAAAGACCGAAGCAAGAGTGGTTCCCAGTATGTAGGCTTTGTAGGAGCCGTCAGGCTTGGAACTGTTGAACCGGTGACGGTCGCTGCCTGCCAGATAGATATTCCCTCTGTGCTCCCAGATGCGGAAGTCGAAATTCTTGAAGTAGAGAGGACGCACCCCCTTTGCCTTGAGAGCACGGGTGTTGCCCAGAAAAATGCTCTTTCTTCCGGCGCTGCGGCGGGACTCCTGCACTACGGGGAAGTCGGCACCGATGGTCTCTTTGAAGGCTTTGCGGAGCAGTTCCGCCGTCTCTTTGAGTTTCCGGGTGGTGCCGGGGTTTTTGGAGCGGTCAGGGTAGACGATCTGATACCTTGATCCGGCGTGGATGACCAGAGTTCCCTTTTCTTTCGGAGAGCCGCTTTGGCATCCGCAGAAGAACAGTCCGCAACAAAGGGCAAGAGCCAATGTGAAGTGTTTCATATTCATTCCTTAAAGTTATGTTGTTGAGGTAATTTCAAAACTCCTCAAAATTGTCAAAGCGCCCTCGCTTCGATCTGATAAAGGGAGCGTTTTCGGCTGTTACCTTACAGGTAGCAACCTCAAACTACCCTTTACAGCTCTTTGCGAATGGCATCTTTGTCATT
>JAFTIE010000213.1 GCA_017457065.1 Lentisphaeria bacterium | reverse complement strand
TCAAGGGTTTTGCCCTTGGCATCCACCAGACGGAATTCAAGGACGCTCAACTTTTCAGGCAGAGCCTTCAGCGGAACCTTGATCTCATTGCCTGTGACCTTGATGTCAGGGAGGGGGAAATATTCATTGCCCCAGCGGAATCCGTTCTTGAGCACGGAATTTGCGGGAATGGCAGAGCCCTTGATGACCATGGTATCTTTCTGCTGGAGTGCAGAAAGAAGTTTTGCGCCTTTCCCTGCTCCGGCAAGGTGCCGCAGTACCCGGATCGCCGCCAGATGGGTGTATTCCATGTAGGGGAAATCCCTGCCCACAGTGTCAGGATAACGGTTGCTGATCTGATGAGCGGGCACAGAAGGATTGGCTCTGAACCATTTTACGGTCATATCCATAAGGGCACCCTTTTCGTACAGACTCAGCCAGTTGGCAAGACTCCTCGCAGGAATAGGGCGCAGATGGGGAATAAGCAGCAATTCCGGGGGCAGAACTTTGCGTTTGCCCAGCAGCTTGACGGGAACTGTTGAACAGTTGACAAAGAAGAGCTTTGAGTTCGCCTTGACCGCCTGCGTCAGGAATGTGGTCAGTTCTTTGCCTGTTGTTTTGAAGTCAACACCATTGAGCAGTATGACGGGAGGAAACTTTTTGACCTCTTTGAGCCGTTCAAGGGTGTAAGGCTCAAGACGGTTTTCCATGGTGTTGCGGTAGACTCCCATAATGCCGGAACCGTTGATGTAGGAAACATGACGGAGCAGAGGGATCATCTTGCAGGTAAGATCGGTACGCTGCGCCATTTCAACGATCAGACGGCGTTCAAGACTGGAGTAACTGCCGTTGCTCATGGGCAGAAAGAGGATCTCAGGCATCTTGAATGCGGCATTTTTCATCCACTTCACATGGGGCGTTTCCACATCGTGGAGATTGCGTTCAATGTAGTCGATGGGCTTGTACCAGGAGTTTTTCAGCTGATCCCGGAGACGGTCCACCAGTTTGACCTGAACAGCAGAATAGGGGGCAGGAACGATTTGCAGATCATCGAAGTAAAGCGTCTGTTCTTTAACGCCGTAAAGATTGAAGGCGATCCTGGCATATCGTGCTCCCGCAGGGGGGTAAAACTCTTTGGAAATCTCTTTCCATTCGTGTGCCTGAGTGTTGCCGGGATAGAAACGGAGTTTGTTTTTGACAAGATCCTTGCCCTTGGCATCGTAGAAAGTGACAGTGCCGATGGAAACTCCTTTGACCCGGTTGTCGTTGCGCAGTTTCACTGAAACACGGTACTTCATATCTTTTTCAAGGACGACAAAGGGACCGAAGTTCACCCATTTGTCCACAGGCTTGGCAGAGGGCTTGTTCATGGAAAAAACGCCATCTTTCCAGCCGTACCAGCGGGTCCTTGAGCCGTAGAAGTTGTCAGGGTATCCGTCGGGCAGATTTTTATTTCTTTTTCCGGGAACAGTAAAAGTGCCGTTGTAGATCAGATTGGCGCCTGTTTCAAATCCCTTTGGATCAAGTTTTCTGGCAGGAGTCCGGTCAAAGGCGATCTCAACATCGCACATCGCCATGCCGAAAAAGTTGTTTTTGCTGTCTCTGAAAGAGCCGTCAGGGGCGACTTTGGCACCGTAAAAATTGGTGTCTCTGATACCGGGAACGGCAAAGAGCAGACGGTTGCTGCCGTCTTTGGCTTTGACGATCTTTGAAGGGAGTTCTCTGGAGTAGTCAGCGCGTTTGTTGGCAACTTCAAAGACTGCCACTTTTGCGGGATCCACCTTGGCGGGGAGGAGCACTTCACGGACTGAATCTGTGTATTGCCGGGGAACGCTCAGATTCATGGAGTCGGCACTGCGGGGCATGGATCCCCCCAGATTCTGGAAAAAGGCGATGTCACGCTCTTTTCCTGCGGCGTGGAATGCCGGGTAATAGATGCACTTGGGGGCGGCAGGAACTTTGTCAAGTTTGGTGATGTGAGGCTTTTTGAGTTCCGCAGGAACATTTTCGGTCAGAAGAAGTTCAACATAAAAAGTGGTGCTTTTGCCGGGGAGAAGATCTCTTTCACCGGTGATGAACTCCAAAGTGCCGAGGGGATCCTTCAAGCTGTACCAGCTGTAAAAGGCGGCAGGTTTTTCTTTGGGAAATGTGACAATGGCGCCCCGTTTGGTTTTGGGGTCGTAAACGGCGCTCCAGGCTTTGGGGACGGGGAAACTCCACTCATCGGACTTGATGGAAGGTCCCGGGTGAAGCAGCTCTGCGGTGCCTTTGGTACGGGGCTGAAGATAGATATTGGCGTTTTTGCCGTCTTCGCTTGCCCGCAGGAAGGTCCTGACCCACAAAGCGGCGTTGTGCGGTTTGGAATCCAGATTGGTCAATGTGTATTTGAGCTGGATCACATTTTTGTTGCGGTAGACCGTGTAGATCTTGTTGATCTGCAGCCAGTCAAAAGCACCGGTGCCCCGGGCGGTGAATGAAATTTCATTCAGCGACCAGTAGCGTTTCAGGAACTCTGCACGGAACTGCAGATTGTCGAAACGCTCCTGGTACTGGGCGGGTTTGCCGTTTTTGATGATGTCAGCCATGACTCTTTCGGTAAAAGAACCATTGTAAATGGCGTACTCTTTCTTGTTCCAGGTAATAGTGGTGATACCGCCCCCTTTGGTGTCAAAGGTGAGGCGTTTGTTCCCGAGATCCACCGGGATCTCCACCGCTGCCAGTGTAAAAGCTGCGGCAACAAGCGAAAGCAACAGATTTTTTTTCATAAGATTCCTTGTTATATTTGATGATGAAATCAATACCATGAAGCTGTGGGAGCGAGGGGATACCAGAAGGCCTTCCGGTAAACGTTGGCGATTTTCTGATCGGGGATCGCCGCCTGTTTCAGGAATCCCACATGACCGTCTCCGAAAAGGATGTTGCAGCCGTTGGCATGGCGGGCTTGCATCTTGCGCTGGTCAGCGGTGTAGGTGGTATCGCTGAAGGCTGCGTAACTGATGGTGGGGGTGATGGCGTCCCCCATATTGAGCAGCTGGGAAGGATAACGCCAAGCTGTGATTTTACGTATCAGGGGATTGCCGCCGGAACCGGCGTAATACCCGATGAAATAGCCATTGTACCCTTGAGTAATAAGCATCTTGCTGGTTTTCCAGATGTAGGATTCATCGGTAGGTTCGGCTGAAGGACACATATAGGCTGAAATATAGACTTTGCCCCCTGTGTCATATCTGCCGCTGTAGCGTATGTTGCTGTTGATCAGTCCCGGCCAGTAATCTTTCATGACGCCCCAGTTGGCAAGATAGCTGGCGGCGTACAGCGGGAAAAAATCTTTGTTGTCGTCGGCGTAGGCGTGGAGCGCCTTGCCTGAGGTTATAAAGTTGTTGACGCACTTTGAGGTTTTGGCTCTCTCCCGTGCCTGTTGTAACGCGGGCAGCAGCATGGCTGCCAATATTGCGATGATGGCAATTACGACAAGAAGCTCTATTAGGGTGAAGCTGTACAGCTTCACCTGCCCAGGGGCAGGTGAAAGACCTTCTTCTTTGCCATAAACACGATCACAGCAGAGATGTGATCTTTTCACCAACAGTTCGATCAGTGTGAATTTTTGTTTCATAAGCCGGGCTCCTTAATAATATTGCAAAAACAGTTTCATTTTTACCTTCAGGGGTTAATATAGCACCCCCAAAATAAAAAGTCAAGGACAAAGGCTGTTGAAAGAGTTTGCTTTTGGGGCAGGTTGATATCGGCAAAAAAAACAAAGTGCCGCTGAATGTGCTTGAGTGTGGGAGCAGCGTCCGGCGTGATCAAGGCGTTTGCGGCAACTCAGTCAGCGCAAACTGACCGGAAAAAGCTGTAAAGAGCACTTGCAAAAAAAGTTTTCCGGGGTATATTAAAACTCTGATCGTGGGTATGGATGAGGAGATCTTAAAATAAAAAACATATTGAGGGAGAAAAAATGATCGAATTTCTGACCGGACTTGCCAACCTTGCCGGCGCTGAGTCGCTCCGCTATTTCGGTAAGATCAAAGCAGGGGACATTGAAGGCAAAGCCACCAGCAAAGATCTGGTTTCCATCGCAGACAAAGCCATTGAAAAGCTTATTGTCTCAAAGATCCTTGAACGTTTTCCCGATCACGACATTTTCGGCGAAGAGACAGGACACCGGGGGACAAAGTCCGAATTCTGCTGGATCATCGACCCCATTGACGGTACTCAGTCCTTTGTGAAACATCACCCTTACTACAGTATCTCCATTGCCCTGTACAAAAACGGCACCGGCTACGCGGGGGCTGTGAATGCGCCTGCTCTGGGAAGGCTTTTTACCGCTGTTTCAGGGCAGGGAGCCTTTGAAAACGGACAAAGGATCCATGTTTCAGATTGCACGGAGCTGGAAAATGCCGCCTGTGCCACAGGATTCGCCCGTCTGCGGGAAAACAAAGTGGAACCGGTACTGGAAAAATTTGTCCGTGTGCTGCCCCATCTGAGGGACATCAAACGGTGCGGTTCTGCCGCTCTGGACCTTGCCATGACTGCCGCAGGGGTTTTTGACGGATATTGGGAGGAAGGCTTGCAGCTCTATGATATGGCAGCCGGAGCCATCATCTGCCGTGAAGCCGGGGGAGTCGTCACTGATTTTCAGGGGGGAGCCAACATGCCTGCCGACGGCATTATCGCTGCTCCAGCCCCCATTGCTGCCGCATTGCAGAAACTTCTGAATAAGAGTGAGTGACAACTCCTCTTAAAAAAACTGCCGCAACCCTTATGACAGGGAGTGCGGCAGTTTTGTATTTTGCGTTTTGCTTATTTTGACATACCTTTAAGTGAAAACTCTGCCGTTTGAAAAATAGCAAAAACTTCGTTTAAAAACATCTCATGAACAGCTTCATAAAAAAATATAAAAAAATGCCTGAAAAAGAAGGTTCTCTTTCAGGCATCCGGTAAACAGTTTTTTAATGTGTTTTTTTTATTTGGCTGAGCACTGCACTGAACCGTTTGGGTTCATCGGTGGCAAACTGTTTGATACCCAGATCCACCAGAGTCTTGATCGCTTCAAAGGTGAATTCCCCCGTGGGGAAGAGCTCAAGCCGGGAATCCAAAACGGCATAGGCGTACTCCAAATCGGCAAGGGGCAGATCGTAGATCCAGTTATCAACGCTCTTTTCAGCCATGTACAAATGGAGCTGAACAAGATCAAGATTTTGGAAATTCTTCGCTTCAAGAAGGCGGAATTTTTCCATGCGTTTTTCCGGCGTGCCGCCGATCCACTGCATGGTTTTGATATTGGGGATATCCTCTTTGAAACGGCAGTTCAGCTCGTAGTCACACCCCGCAACGATGATTTGTGATGCTGTATCGTATTTCAAAGCCAGCTCCTTGAAACCTTTGAGCAAAGCGGGGAAAAGAGCGGCATCGTAGTTTTTGATGTCTGCGTAGAGCATTTTGTTTCTGTCTTCTGCCATGAGGATGAAAACTTCCTCAAGAGAAGGAACACGCTGCCCGGCACATTCAGGACTGAATTTGGCTCCGGCATCGTATTTCCTGATCTCCTCAAAGGTCAGGGCTCCCGCTGGAGTCGAGGCGATGGGTTCCGGGGCATCGGTGATCCGTGCCAGATCGTTGTCGTGGAGACAAACCACCACATTGTCAGCGGTGATCCGGATGTCTGCTTCAGGGATCCCCCCGAGACGCCAGCCGTATTCCATGGCATAAATGGTGTTGTCAGGAGCCTCTTTGCCGCCGCCGCCCCGATGGGCCTGCCAGTAGATTTTATTTGGGTCAAATTCCATTTTTTTACCTCCCGTGGTAAGATGATCAATCATAAAGCAGATCCGGCGCCACAGGATCGTAGCGGGGATGCTTGCACTCAGGTGTTCTCATGCCTCCTGTCCGGTAGATGACGGGAGGACGGTCGCACAGAAATTTCAGTACAGGGGAAAGTTTGGAAGTCAATATTTCAGGCAGTTCCACAGTGATTTTGTCTCTTTCCTGAGTGAATTTCAGCGGGATCGAATTGCATGCCGTGACCGATTTGACATTGCAGCGCAAGCCTGTAAAGGTGAATTTTTTACCCGGAAGATAGTGCATGGTGAAAAAAAGATCGTTCCCCGATGCGGTGAAGCGCCCTTGAGAATCCCAATCGCCCCGGTCTTCCGGTTGGGGAAGTGTGGGGGAAAAAGGCATCTTGTCGCAGTTGGTGACGGCTTCTTCGCCCCCCTCTTTGAGCCATGAGCCCACCTTGCGGACGATTTCAGCAGATGCTTCCGGAATGGAGCCGTCTCCATGGGGACCGATGTTCAAAAGCAGATTGCCCCGCCCCGTTCCGCAGGTGAGAAGCATGTTGATCACATCAACAGGGGATTTCCAGTTGTTGTCATTGGCATGGTATCCCCAGTGGGCGTTCAAAGTGACGCAGGCTTCCCAGGGACGCCACGGCTCAGGGGCGGTCAAATGCTGTTCCGGGGTGCCGAAGTCGCCGGGCAAACCGTTTCTGCCGTTGAAAAGAAGTCCCGGGCAGATGGAACGCATTTCTTCATTCATCCTTTCCGCCTGCCACCCGTGACTGTCAAAGGGCCACCAGCCGTCGTACCAGAGAATATCAAAGGGTTTGTACAAAGAGACCAATTCTTTCAGTCTGGAAAATGTGTTTGAAATAAATGTATGGTAATTTTCTTTGTTTTCCAGTGCCGCCGCTCCGTCGGGCTGATCGAACCAGTTGTTCAAACTGTGGTAGAGTCCGATTTTGAGACCGTGTTTCCTTGCTGACTCCACCAGTTCCCGTGTCAAATCTCTTCCGCAGCTGCGGAAGACGTTGTGTGAGGAAAGTTCAGTATCGTACATCCGGAACCCCTCATGGTGCATAGTGGTAAAGATGATATACTTCATGCCTCCTTCAAGGGCAAGGCGGCAGATGGCGTCTGCATCAAATTTTTCCGGGTTGAAGGCGCGTGCCGTTTCTTTCATTTCAGCGGGGGGGATCTGTTCTCTGTTCATGACCCATTCTCCCCGTGCAAGAAGTGAAAAGAGTCCGAAGTGAACGAACATACCGTAACGGAGCTGTGAAAATTCTTCAGGGGTCATAGAAAACTTCCTTTTGTTGAGTTGGGTGATAATATACATCCGGATGATGTTTTTTTCAATAAGTGCAGAAGCCGCGGATATAAAAAAACCGTTCCCCGGAATGTATGACGGCGGAACGGCTTTGGTATGTTGGAGTGTGTCAGAGATGGACGTAATCGGGTCTCTGCTCTTCGGGCATCTTTTTGAAAATCACATTTTCGATCTTGAAGTTGTCAACGTGACGCACAAACAAGAGTGCAGGGAATGGATCGTACCCGAAAGTGAAGGTGCTGGGGAAGGGGTGGGCATCCTCAGTCAGTTGGGTATCTTTCCAGTGGGGTTCAACACTTTCAGCAACTTCAATGGAACAATTCCTCAGAGTGATGTTTTCCATATTGAAATTTTCCATGCCGCAGATGTAGCTGCCTTGACGGCCGGAGTTGAAGACATGAACATTTTCCAGCAAAACGTTTCTGAAGTATGAGGGCTCTCCGCCGCCGCCGGGTTCACCCAAACGGCCCCGCTTACGGTTGCCCCAGCGCATGTAAAGGGGCATCCTGACGCCGAAGATCTTCACATCACGGATCGTTACATCATCAACGAATGCACCGTCCACGGCGCCGATCCCCAGTCCGGCGGCTCCCCGGTGTTCTTCACCTGGGATCCGCGGGGGGGATTCTGAGGGAACGATAAGGAGCCGCTCAGCAAGGACACGGGTGTAGCCGGTGTT
>JAFTIE010000212.1 GCA_017457065.1 Lentisphaeria bacterium | reverse complement strand
GCTGTACAGCTTCACCTGCCTAAAGGCAGGTGAAAAGGCTTCTTTCATTGCTTTATTTTTTTTCGTAGCAGTACCGTGAGCAGCGTCTCCTTCAGATTTACATATACTTTTGCCTTTTTTCATTCAAGAAGCCTCCTTCTGTATAAAAAAGTGTTCGTGGTACTGAAAAACATACCACATGTTTTACTATAACACGACATTTTTGAGATGTCAAGAAGGAAAATGGAAAAAAACAAATTTTTTTGGAATTTCAGGCAAAAAAACAGGAGCTGTTTCATTTTGCAACAGCCCCATGAAAACCGCCCGGAAACAAGATGTTACCGGAGGGTCAGAAATGCTCAGTGTACCTGTTTCAGCAAGGTTGTGAGCGTGTGTAAAAGCAAAGGATCATTTGCCGTATTCACGGAATGTGAAAAGTCCTGCCTGCTTGTATTTTTCCACATCGGCTTTGAAGCCGTTGTAGCAGACTCCCCAGTCGGAGGGACCGCCCAGGAACTTGACGCCCTTGTCGATCATCTGACGGCAGAAATCGGGATCTCCAAAGCCCACGGTGCCGCAGTAGATGTTGTGCTTCTGGCAGATGGCGGCGAGCTTGTCGATAGCAGCGAGAACCTCAGGGCAGCGGAACTGTCCCGGTTTGCCGATGCTGTGGCAGAAGTCGGAGGGACCGAGGAAAAGCACGTCGATACCTTTGACAGAGGCGAAATCCTCAGCCTTTTCAAGGGCGGCGGGATCTTCGATCTGCGCCACGATAAAGGTATTGTCGTTGGCGAACTTCATGTAATCGAGCATGGGGGCATAGCCCTGATCGGCATCCTGATTCACAGCGTCAACGCCCCGGAGCCCCTGAGGGTGGAACTTGCACTCTTTGACAATGAATTCAAGCTGCTCCTTGTCGTGGATGTGGGGGATCATAAGTCCCTGAGCACCCGCTTCAAGAGGCTGGATGAGGTCGGTGTAGTCCCCTTTGCCGTAAGAGGTGCGGACCAGCATGTCGATGCCGGTGATCTTGGCGGTACGCAAGATATTTTTCAACATCTCAGGATCAACATAAGCGTGTTCGTTGCAGATCCACAGCACATCGTAACCGGCGTAACCGATCATTTCAGCCATGTCGGGGTTCATGAAGTTGATTTTCGCCATGAGGATGGGTTCCCCCCGGCGCATTTTCTCTCTGACGATACTTGTTTTCATAATTCAGTCGTTCCTTATTTTTTAGAGTTGCGCCGGAAGCAAAAAGCCCGGGCACTTTATAACATCCCTTAATATAAGGCAAAAAAGCTCTTTTTGCAAGGTGAAAAAGCTCAATTTTTCTTTGAAAGCTGTTCCACAGTCATGGTTTCAAAACGTTTTGCCGAAATCTCACACAGATTCTTTTCCCCCTGCCATGCCCGGTGGAATTCATCCAGCAGGAAAGGGAGAAACTCTTTTCTGCCGGGAAAGCCTGCGTTGTGGGGTGTCATGACCAGATTGGGCATGGAATAGAGCTGTGAATCAGTCGGCAGAGGCTCTTCGTAATAGACGTCAAGATATGCAAAAAGACGTTTGGCAGCAAGTTGGGCACAGAGGGCATCTTCATCCAGCAGTCCGGCTCTGCCGCCGTTGATGATGGCGGCACCCTCTTTCAATGCGGCAAGCTCCTTTGCGCCGATACCGTGGAAGGTGTCAGGTGTGACCCCCACCAGACAATGGACCATGTCGGCATATTTGAAAAGATCCTCAAAAGGAGCTTTTTCAGCACCGTATGCTTCGATCTCCTCAGCAGAAGCATGTTTGGAACTGACAAGTATCCTGCCGATATTCAAAGGCTTGAGCATCTTGAGCAAATGGCGTGTGATGTCACCGAATCCCCAGATGCCGATGACGCTTTCACGCAAGTTCCCCATGGAAAACTTTTCCTGCCAGTCCATGAGTTCCCCCTGCTTTACGGAGCTGCTTTTGAAAAAGTTGCGGCTGTGGAGCAAGGTCATGAGGAGCGACCACTCCGCCACTGCAGTTGCCATGACATAGTTGGCGGAAAAGACCCTTCCTCCCTTTTCGTAGAAGTCAGGTGCCACCACTCCCGCTACGGAACCGGCGCAGTGTCCCAGAAATTTCAGACTGGGGAACTTGTCAAACGCCGCTGCCGTAAACCTGGGGGAACCCCAGGTGGTGACAACAGCTTCAACAGCGGGATCGGAAGGGAGTTCTTCCAGAGAGAGCTTCCCGCGCATGAGTATTTCCAGTTCAAAACCGTACTCTTGCAATTTTTTTTCAACAACAGGACTCCAGAACTCTTTTTGAAACTCCTCCCGTACTGTTGCAACAAGGATCTTGTGCATTTTTCTTACTCTTTCCATACTGAAACAGCACCTGACACATGGGCTGTCACAAGTTTGTTTTTCATCCATTTGACATCGCTGAAAGCGCCGTCTATCTGCTTGATGATTTTGCCGTCAGCGACCTCATAGATCCCCTTGCCCCCTGCGGCGAAGATCCTGCCCGTTTCTGAAATGGCAACAGCCCGGATCTCATCGTCAAAGCTGACCTTGCAGTTGACGACCGGTTTCCCGGCGGGATCACGCCACTCATAGACGGTCAGAACTCCGTCGTCAAAGGCGACCGCTCCCAGATAGCGGGCGTTGTCAACACAGCGGATATCCCCTGCCGCAGCCGGATTGGGGAACTTGAGATAACAGGCATATTTCCGTGCCGCAGCATTGTAGATGAAGAGATAAAGCCGTGAGATACCGGCGGCAAAACTTTTATTTTCGCCGAAGGGCAGGGCTTTCAGGGTGTAGAACTTGGGACCCCAGACACCGTAGGCGATGTTCCACCACACGGGCAGCGGCATCTGGATACGGTCATACACCTGGGGCCAGGTGGTGCCGGGGGCGGGGGCACTTTCTCTGGCGTCTCCGAAATAGTGGATCAGATAGCTGTTGGAAACTGCCAGCATTTCATCTTTGCCGTCGCCGTCAAAGTCAACTCCCTTGTCGAGCATGTGGTTGATGTTGTAAATCCCTGCCGCCCGGATCCCGGTCATTTTGCCGTCAGCGGTGTGGAATCCGGTCTGTCCGTAGCGTCCCACCACGATGGCACTGTCTTTCTGCCAGACACCGATGGAGTAGGTAGAGGGAAATCCCCCGGCGGGGTGGCGGGTGTTGCTGCGTCCCCACTTTTTGTGGAAATCCCCCATGGCTTTGATGCTGTCGATCATAAGCAGCTCTTTGCCGCTTTTGTCGTAGAACCGCAATTTGCCATCAGGTTCAGCTGCAGCAATGCTGTTTTTGGCGGGGAAGTCCACCACTTTGAGATCCAGGGGGGCAAGCTGCTGCTTTTTCACAAAGAGTGTCTTGCCCTGTGCATCAAAAGCGCCGTAGACGGTGTTGTCCCAGTGATAACCTCTGGGGTAGATCTTGACCACCTCATTGGAAGCAAGGATAAAGGGCTCTGTGGCAAGGAGCTTCACCGGGCGCAGGGGCATTTTTCTGTCGCTCAGATGGAATTGGGGACGGAAAGGAGAAGCAAATCTGAAATAACGCCCTTTGAGTTTGGGCAGCTGAATGTCGGTGAACCACTTGTCACGGAGCTGGATATTGCCGTAGTTGTGAGTCCAGATACCACTGTGCCATTTGGGATTTTTGAGTTCAAAACGGTGATACTTTTTGCCGTCGGCAGAGTATTCAAGCCAGGCAGGCATGGGCTGCTGGGGGGTAAGCCCCCGCATATACTCCACTTCGGCAACTCTGCCGATGTCTGTGACGTTCTTCAGTACCCAGTGGCTGTTGTATACTTCAGGGAAGGGGAAAATATTTTTGCTCCACACCTTTTTGAAGCTGTTTTTCTTCTCAACTTTTTCCCCGGCGGCGGAAGTTTGGGGGTCCGCAGGGATTTTGAGAGAAGCAAGATATTTCCGGCAAAGCTCCATCACTTTTTTGTTTTCGGCGGCAGGGACTTTCCGGTATCCCGCTTTGCTGCGGTAGCAGTTGGCTGTGGGGAAGAACCATGCCACATCGGTGGCTTGGGGGGCGATATTCACAACCGTACCGTCGATCTTGAGATCTTTCAGGTTGCTGCCGATGATCTGGTTGGGGGTGATCTCAATGAAACCGTCATCGGTAAACATGATGAGACCCACCACTTTGCCTTTTTCGGAAAAGAGCAGTTTGCCGTTGCCGCAGTCGTGGACTTTGGTGTTCTTTTTCACCTGGAGCAGAGCCGTTGCGGTGATTTTCTGCCCTTGGTTGAGTTTGCCGTGGAAGGCGAAGAGTGAAAAGAGCTTTTCGCTCTCCTTTTTGAGATAGGAGGCGGTGTTGGTTTTGAGCTTGAATCCTTTGCCCGACATATTGATGGCGAAACGGTAGGGACCATTCTGAGAGTAAAGGGTGTCAGCACTGTTGGGCAGGATCATGCCGAAGGGACGCCAGACGATGGAAATGTCGTAGAGATCCGCTTTCTTTGCGATGATCGTGTCGTGGACGATATACTGGTCGATGGAAAGAGAGTAGACCGTTCTGCGCCAGAGAGTACCGTTGTAATCCTTGAAAAGCAGTGAAACTGCCTGTCTGCCCCCCAGATTGAATTTCCAGTCAAGGAATCCGGTACGGGGGCGCTCATCAACAGCGCTGTCGCTCTGGTTGACACGGGTGACTTGAAGGGTATTCTGCTCAAAGGGAAGAGCTGAGTTGAAGTTGTAAACGGCGGTCCAGGAGGAGTTGAGGAAATTTCTCCGGTAGAAAGAGAGGTGCGTGATCTCTCCCACGCCCGCCCGGAAAATTTCGTTGGAGCCTGAAATCGCCATGACATTGAAGTTGTCGTTCCAGCCGTTGCGCATCACAGCTCCGGCAAGGGGCATCTTCTTTTTCATTTCAGGGAATTTGGAGAGGATCTTTTTGACATAGAGACTGCGGTTCATGTCAAAGATACTGTAAGGCATCAGCTGCAACGTGAAATCCCGGCGGGGAAGAACAGCTTTCAGATCGTTGTTGTAGGCAGAAATACCGCAGGGGTAGCGGTCGATGAACATGGTTCTGCCCCATTTGGAACCCAGAGCTTTTTCTTCATAATATTTGAACACACCGTCCCGGTAATAGCTGCCGAGAACAGCTGCAGGCATCTTGTGTTCGGCATAGCGTCCGAAGAAAACACTGTCCCTTTCGGTGTTGGAAAAGAGCTGCAGATTGGCAAATTTGATCGCCTGTTTGCTGGTGAAAATATCAAACTTGTTGAAGCGGAAGGCGTAACGGTAAACGGAGTTTGCAAGTTCCACATAGTTGTCCCCCCCTTCAAAGTCGCTGTCGGGACGGCTCCTGAAACGGGCGATGTGATCCACAGCCCCCATGCTTTCGGCACGGGTGAATTTCACAAGATCCGCCCACTCCCCGGAAAGTTTGAAGTTGCGGAAAAGATAATCGCTGCTCATAAGCTGACACCAGAGGGGAGAGGTCACATGGCGGGAGTTGATCCAGAGCCGGCGGTAGGGCGGGGTGAGAGTACGCATCCAAAACATATCCATACCCACCTGAAGCTCCACATAGTTGGCAAAGAGCAGATCTTCCATAGCCTTTTTTTCGGCGGCGGTGTAAATACCGCAGTTGCGGACCACCTCCCAGGTCATGAAGAGCCACTCCATGATGTAGTGATGGGTGTATGCTTTCTGCTTGATGATGGGAGCAATGAATTTTTTTGCCCATTCAGCGTAAAATTTATTGCCGGTCCAGTAGTACATGAGAGCGTGGTGATACCAGCGGCGGACCGCATCGTATCCGGGGGAGGTGCCTGGGAATTTTCCACGGGGAAAATTATTTTTCCAGTCAGCGATGTCTTCTGCGATCCGTTTGGCACATTCTCCGTCAACTTCGATCTCTGCAAGTTGAGGAATGTTTTTGGAATTACACTTTGCAAGGAATTTTTCCACGCCCCGGGCGATACCTTCAAAGGTGGTCCCACCGATGATGATATGGTTTTTGCCGTTGCTCAGCACGTTGACGGCGGTACGCACCTCATAGCCCTTGCCGCCGGGGAAGAAAGCATCTGAAACCGCAAGTTTTCTTGTGTAGGCAGGCCAGAAGGCACGGTTGTTGTTCATGTTGCCAATTATGATAAGGTGGGAATTAGCGTATCCCGGCTGCAGCATGGGGATATTTTTGACACAAACGCTTTTGTCGTCAACGATCTTCAAATTTCCCAGTTTTGCGCTGATTTTTTTGGCAAGCGCAGTGTACTGAGCTTTAGTTTTGGGATCGGAAGGAATGACGATCACTGAGCTGCTGTTGAGAGGAGTCGAAAGAGAATAAGGTTTCAGCTCAGGGGAAATAGCAGTTTTGATCTCTTTGAACTGGAAATTTTCAAAGATGGTGTTTCCGGTTTTCTTTCCGGCGGTAATGATCATTTCCGCCCGGATGGGGGCTCCTGTTTTGCTGGAAAGAAGCCCCATGACCTTCTGTTTTTTGCCGGGAGTGGTGTAGGCGATCTTTTTGATGCCGTTCGCCATGGGGTTGAAAGTAAAGAAGATCTCATGGGGAGAGGTGATCTCAACAGAAAAGAGAAAGTGCTTTCCCGTTGGGATCTTGAAGGTCCGGGTGTAAGTGCCGGAACCTTTGATGGTTTTGAAAGCCTTATCCGCAGCAGTATTGCCCCGTACCCGCTGCCAGCTTTGGGCGTTGACGGCTGCGGTCAGAAACAGTGCGAAAAGTAAATAAATTGTCTTTTTCATTTGTATGATACTCCGATTTTATCAAGATAAGCCATGGCTCCGGGGGTGAGTTTTCCCCACTCAGGCGCCATGTCTGTGCGAACTGTTGCAAGGAAGATGTCACTGCCTCCTTCCATATCTCTGAACCCCTCTTTGCTGCCGTGTACGTGCTGGGAGTAATAGGCGGTCAGCATCCTGTTTCCGTCAAGCTGAACGCTTTCGGAATAGGCACAGTCAAAGCCTGACGGAAAGTCGGCATACTCAACAAAGAGCTTGATTTGAGGGACATACACATAGGTGCGGAACCGGGTCTGGCTTCTGTCGGTGAAGCTGCCTCCCAGCCGGGGAGAAGCGCCGCGGAATCTGCCTGAAAGAAATCTTCTGCCGTTGATCTCATAAGCCATGGGCCCCTGAAGTCCCACCTGAAGATCCTCTTCATCGCTCCAGCGTGTGAAATCGCCGTTGCAAGTGTGTTTCATCCGCAAAGTGCCTCTTTCATTGCGGATGAAGGCGTGGATGTTTTCTCCGTCAAAGAGAATTGACGTTTCATTTCCGGCGGGCAGATCGGAAATTTGAGAGACCCATTTCCAGGTGAATCCGTCTTCAGAAGAAAGGAGATCCACCTCCATCTTTGTGCCCCGGAAATTTTTGAAACAGCTGTAAGAAGCCACATAGAGGAGATCCCCGATGACGATGGGGTGCCAGAAACGCATGGCAAAAGGGGGCGCGACCTCTTTCGGGGGACTCCAGTCGGTGCCGTTTTCTGAAACAGAAACATATTGACGGCACTCATGCATCCAGACGGGGTGTTCGATCTCTCTGGGGTAGGCTCCGCCGAACATGAAGAGTTTCCCCTTGAATCCGATCATAAAACCTTCGTAGTAGTTTTTGTCGGTCAGAGTCGTTTGCAGATCCTCCCATGTTTCCCCGTTGTCAAAGGAGCGTTTGAGACAGACTTTTCCGTCATTCATGGCGTGTCCTGTTGAAGTACGGTAAGAAAGATAAAGAGCCCCCTTGAAGCGTGTCATACCGGGGAAGGCATTGTGGGAACCGTCATTTGTCACTTGCGTGATCTTTTCGATTTTACTGTTCATATTGGGAAAACCTCATTATTTGAGTTCGGGGATCCACACAAAACCTTTTCCCCTGTGGATATTGGGGGCAAGAAGGAATCCGTCTTTGATCTTGTTTTCAACAGGCACTGCAAAGAGCTGCCAGCCGTACTTTGCCAAACCTCCTTTGT
>JAFTIE010000211.1 GCA_017457065.1 Lentisphaeria bacterium | reverse complement strand
GGGAGCGTTTTTCCGCCTTCGCATAAAGCTACGGCGGGACAAGCGCCTGTTACCTTACAGGTAGCACCCTCAAACTACCCTTTACAGCTCTTTGCGAATGGCATCGAAAGTCATTTTTTGAATGACTTTTGAAATTACCTCATAAAGTAAGAGCGTCTTATTCGATAGGCGGTCTTTTGCCCAGCAAAATATCATCCAGATCGTGCCAGTGAGCGAACATCTGTTTCTGCTTGAGACGCAGCTGATCTGCCAGATCAGGACCGAACCGGAAGGTATTTTCCTGTTCTTTGGTCTCTGCCAGATGGATCACGTTGGCAGGTCCCTTTTCAAGGATAGTGATCATTTCACTGCAGTTGTCAACTTCAGCACGCATGATCTCCTGAACGGCAGGACGGCTGGTGGTGCCGTTCTTGCGCAGTCCGTCATGGAGACCGGTAAAAATCAGCAGATGACGGAGATTTTTCACCAGTACCCGCAAGGCACGGGTACGCCAGCCCATATCGGATTCAGCTCCGAAAAGTGCAATGGCACGACTCAGCTTTTCAATGATGTTGGCACAGATAAAGGCGGAGTAGCTCCCTTCTTCGACTGTGGAGCCGAAACGTTTCCAGCGACCGCCGTGGAAATCCAGATAGTCACGGAACGCCTTTTCACCGTTGACACTGAAGATATGGTTGCGGTAGTAGGCAGTCTCTTCAGACTCCATGGGAGGAATGCAGACCAGCAGCGGCCGGGTGAGCCACCTTTCACTCATGTTGCCGTAGAAGAAATTGCAGCTCAGAGTGGATTGATAGTCGCGCAAAGCCTGACTGAGCAGAAAGAATCCGTCTGTAACAGCTTCGGCATCTGCTTCAGGCATGGTGTTTGCAACTGCCGCTTTGACTCTTGCAGCGATGTCAACGGTTCCCCTGGGCTTTTCCTCAAGAGCAGATTTGATGATCTGCGGACAGATGCCGCCTTTCTGCATTTGCAGTTCCGGAGCCTCAAGGTTGATGATCATATTGTCAAAACCGTCAGCTTTGGCGATCTCTTCAAGAATGGTGACGGGATCTTCAAAACAAACAGGCTTATCCTGACAACCGCGGACGGAGTAGATGGTGCCGCCGGGGGAGCCGGCTGCCTTGCGCACGGGAATGCTCCGTCCCCACGGGGGGGAACGGTGCAGAACTGCCATGGGCTCCTCATGTCCATGTTTCTTCATGGCATCGGCAAGAACGCCGCAGAAGGTGGAAACACGCTGTTCCGCAGAGATGTGGCGGCAGAACTCAGGACCGTTGGAGCCGGTGTAAAGTTCCCCCCAGCAGATACCGTTGCCGGAGTCTCCGGTAAGCAGGTGCACATATTCGATACAGGATGCAGCATCGCAGATGACATTGGCGGCTTCGGAGTAGAGTTCAAGGATCTCCGGCTGATCGACACAGGGAGAAAAATAGGCGATCTGGCTGCGTCCGGCATAGTCGCTGCGGGCGCCGCGCCATTCAGGATGGTCCTCAAAAGCCTTTTCAGGCAGAAACTGAGGCTCTCCGCCAAGGAATGAGCCTTTGAGCCCCAGTGATTGAAGTATCTCTGCCCGGACGTGCATGGATTCCAGATTCCGTTTGGCAGTATCCGCCGGCAAATAGGGAGTAAGCTTTTCGGGGACATGGAATTTGAAAAATCCAGGAAAAACGGCAGTGTATTCAGGGTAGAAATCGTAGTCTTTGCACCAGATACCGTTGTTGGTCAGCTGGTGGCGGCTGCGTTCCAGCATGGAACAGCCCAGATCCACATGAGTGAAGCCGGTTTCGGCAGCAACTGCGGCAAACTTTTTGAACTCTTCAGGCGGCAATACTCCGTTGAAGGCGGAGTACCCGGGGGAAAGGATCACACGTTTGAAATTCATTTTTCTCCTTTGTTTTTGAGGGGATTTTATTTTATATGGACTGACTTCTGAGCTTGACAATAAATCTCATGGTCGTTGCCAACTCCTTCAGGATATGAGGAAGCTGCTCGGGAGTGCTGCTGTTGATGAGAAAACTTGAACGCATCAATATCTCCCCCAGTTCCTCAGAAGGGATCTGGCAGTGGGCATTGAGCGCCGGGATCCTGTCAAGCAGAAAACAATCAGGGGCTTTGGAGGGATCAAGGGTTTTCCGGGCGGCAGAACGCAGAAACGGCACTCCGTAATTGCTGATTCCCAAAGTTTCCTGAATGGAATCAGACAGCCAGAACTGAAGCAGTTCTTTGATCTTTTCTCTTCCGTAAAAATTGTTGCGGAACCCGATCAGAGCCGCTCCAAGCTGTTTTTCTCCGCTTCCCAGATCCGGCATGAGGACCGCTCCCGGAGTAAAATCGATACCATGCTCTCTGAAATAGTAAGCACTTTGGCGGAATCCTGAAAAAAGTGCGAGCTTCCCTTCTGCAAAGGATTTGATCGGGTCCGGATCATAATCAACTGCCAAATCGAGTTCCCGCAAAAGTTCCAGATATTTCAGACAGACTTCCAACGTTTTTGGGGAGTCCACCTGAACAGGCTCAGGAAGCGCCGGATCAAAGAACAGTGCTCCAGCTCCATGAACAAAGCGGCTCCACTGCTGAAAATGGGGAGAGAAATTGATGATCCGCCTGCCGGAAAATCTCTTATGCAGCTGCCGGAGGGCTGCAAGAAAATCATCTTTGCCCCAATCGTTTTCCGGCATGGACACCCCCGCCTGACTGAAAAGCTCAGGATTATACCACAATATCTGAGGAGAAAACATGACAGGGATCGCAAAAAGCTTCCCTTCAATATAAAAAGGCGAAAGGGACTCCGTAAAAAACCGTTTCTTTCCGTCGGGGAAACACTCCTGAAAGATTTCCGAAAGATCCTGATAGTGATGACGCCTTGTCAAAGCAGTAAAAGAGGAAAGTATTTCAACTCCTCCCCTGTGAAATGCGCCCGTCAGGTGAAGCTCCGGGAAACTTTTTCTGAACCATCTGCGCTGCTCATCGGTCAGGGCATTGCTGAATTTGCTGCACACCACGTTGCGGAGAAGCAAACGTTCTTTGCAGTCAGCACTCACATAAGTGCCGCTCCGGGGACGGCTTTCAACGACACCGCTCTGCTCCAGCAGATCAAGGACCGTCTGCACCCGGGGCAGTGAGCAGGAAAAATGTTCAGCGATGCTCCGTGCTCCGGGAAGTTTTGCTCCGGGAGAAAGCTTATTTTCGATCAGATCAAGTATGTATTCATGTATCTCTGAAAGTACTGCCATAAGGGTTCCACTCTCCTTTTCACGCTGTAAATGAAACTCTGTAGAGGTAATTTCAAAAGTCATTCAAAAAATGGCAAAGATGTCATTCGCAAAGAGCTGTAAAGGGTAGTTTGAGGCTGCTACCTGCAAGGTAACAGGCGCTTGTCCCGCCGTAGCTTTATGCGAAGGCGGAAAAACGCTCCCTTTATC
>JAFTIE010000024.1 GCA_017457065.1 Lentisphaeria bacterium | reverse complement strand
TGAAACGGTCATGGTCAGCAGAAAGACCGTGTCTCCGGGCCGGATATATTCGATCGAATCGCACAGCAAATCTGCCACATTGCCCTTGCAGGGGCGCAGTTCCGTGAGTGCTTCGATGATCTTGTTGCGGATACCTGCGGCATCCCCCGAAAAATAGAGGTGCGAATGTTCTTCAAACTCTGCCGTAAAAGCCAGACGGCAGTAGCGGCGGCTCAAGGTGTCGCTGATGGAGGCGGCGGCACTGACAAGGTGTTCAAAGTTGTTGTCCACATCATCCTGCCCGACACCGTTGCTGTCGCAATCAAGAAAAATGTGGATCCTTTCAGTGACACTTGCTTCAAACTCTTTGACCATCAGTTTGTTTCTGGCGGCGCTCCCCCGCCAGTAAATGTGCTGCATCTCATCGCCGCAGCGGTAGGGGCGGATACCGAAAAAGTCTCCGCCGATACCGGCGAAGCCCAACAGTCTGCCTTCACCGCCGTCGGAGTGACGGTAAGAGGTACTGACAGGCAAATGCTCAAGTTCAACGATCCTTGGAGTGACAGTGATCTCTCCCGGAAGGTGAAAAACCTTGCTCCGGCAGAAAAATCCGCAGGGATCTCCGGAAATCACCGTCACCTTGTCAAGTACGTAGTGTCCCCGTCTGTCCGTGTGGATCTTGCGGTCGAGAAGACAGCTTGAACGGGGCGCAAGGGGAGGGACTGTTGTCAGACAATATTTTTTCAGGGAAAATCCCACAGCTTCTTTTATCACCAGCACATGACGGTGAAAAATGGAACAATTAGTGACACGCAAAGGCAGTATGGCTGTTGAATTGCCGGGGACATCGGCGGCATTGAGCCGTTCAAGACGGATGAAGAGAAAAGAACATTGCGCCATGATGAAAGCACTGATCCAGATACCGGCAAGGGCAGAGGCGCAGAGTGCGGTCATGAGCCCCACGTTCATGAACGCAACTCCCCCTGCGGCGCAAGTCAGCAGCAGAAATATCAAACCACCGTGTGTCGGGCGGGCGATGGACATTTTATTCTCAGCGTCCTGATTCGGGGATCTTTATTTTTGATACGATATCCTGAAGCACATTTTCAACGCTTTTCCACTGGGCTTTCCAGCGCAGTTTCAGATTGAGCCTGTGGGCAAGGACCACCTGGTAGAGCCGGGTCACATCCTGAGGTGTTACATAATCGCGCTCTTCACATGCCGCCAGACTCTGGCAGGCACGCATCAGGGCTAAAGTGGCACGGGGACTGCATCCATTGACCAGAGCTTCATGTTTCCGTGTGGCATCGGCGATGGCGATGATGTAGGACTTTATGGCATCAGAGACTTCGATCTTACGCACCAGAGACTGGGCGCAGATAATGTCATTGGCACGGACAACTCCTGAAATGGTGTTGAGCATATTGCCGCTGCGGGCACCGGAAAGGATCTCCAATTCCGCTTTGGCATCAGGGTATCCGATGGAAAGACGCATCATGAAGCGGTCCAGCTGGGGTTCGGGGAGGGGGTAGGTCCCGTGATAATCCTCCGGGTTCTGGGTGGCAATGACGAAAAAGGGTTTTGGCAAGATCCGCGTCTCACCGTCGATGGTCACGGCGCTTTCTGACATGCACTCCAACAGACTGGACTGGGTACGGGGAGTTGTCCGGTTGATCTCGTCGGCAAGGATCACGTTGCCGAAAATAGGACCGGGAACGAAATGGAAAGAACCCGAATTGGTATCATACATGTTCATGCCGGTGATGTCTGAGGGCATCATATCCGGGGTGAACTGGATCCTGCGGTAACGGGAGAATATGGACTTTGCAAGGGTTTGTGCCAGCACGCTTTTACCCACACCGGGGGCATCTTCAAGGAGCAGATGTCCATCGGCAAGAAGACAGACCAGTAAATTGCGGATCGTTTCAGGTTTTCCCTTGAAGACTTTGGAAATATTCTCTTCAAGACGCCTGGCAAGCTGTTTCAAAGCACTCCCGTCAAAACGCGCCGCACCTGACACCGAAACCGCATTCCCCGCCGCAGGCGCATGATAGACGAGGATCATTTCCCCCAGCTGGATCACATCATTGTGACGCAGGGGACGGGAGTTTTCAAGAATATTGCCGTTGACAAAACAGCCGTCAGGCGCTCCGCAGTCGCTGATGAGGAATTCACTGCCGCTTGCCAGCAGTTCAGCATGTTTCGGAGCAAGTAAACCTTTGGGGTCCACAATGGCGCAACCGGGATCGGAACCGATTGTCACACGGGGGGAATCAAGAAGAAATTTCTCAGTGTTTGACTGGGAATACTGGATCGTCAGAGAGGGAAGATTACTTGGTGACATCGGCGCAAAACTCCTTTCCCGGGAAATAGGGGTTAAAAAAACTCTTTCAAAGAAGGGCAGTCATCTTGTCCATCTGTTCCTCAATGGACTCCACCAGTTTGAATTGAGTCCGGCAGCGGTCAAGATTCTGAGTGGAACGGCGGGTCTTGAAGTAGACATCGCCATCCAGATAGTCGGTCAGGAAGCGGATCCCGATCTCAAGTGTGATCAGTTTTCCGGCAAAGGGCAGATTTTCATACTCCGCCGGGGTCAGAAAGTCACTGGTCATATCCACATATCCCCGGTACAGCGCTTCATACATCTCAAAGCGCATGCCCACCTTGGAAAGGTCGGTTTCATCCTCTTCAGCAGGATTTGTCCCGCTGCGGACGATGTCGCCGAAATCGTAAAGTGAAAGTCCCGGCATGACAGTGTCGAGATCGATCATGCACAAGCCTTCGCCTGAGAGATCGTCGATGAGGATATTGTTCGCCTTGGTGTCGTTGTGACAGATACGTTCAGGGATGCTGCCCTCTCCGGCAAGTTTTATCAGCCGGGCGCATTCACTCTTGCGTTCCATGACGAAATCGATTTCCCGTGCTACATCTTTGACCCGTCCCACCCGGTCGGCTTTGATGGAACGCTCCAAAGCTTCAAGGCGCTTGGGGGTGTGGTGGAAATAGGGGATCGTTTCATGAAGGCGTTTCCCGGGGAGATCGATCAGATTGAGCTGGAACTCCCCGATGGTCTGGGCGATCCGGAAAGCCTGTTCAGGGGTTTCAAGAACGTCGTAAGCACGGGCGTTGGCAATGAAAACATAGGCTCTCCAGCAGTTGCCGCAACGGTCATAAGTATAGGGTTTCCCCGCCGGAGTCCGGAGCAGCCGGATCGTCCGGCGGCGGGTCTCAGCGTGGGCGGCATGGATCTTGTTCAGCAGATGAGCAGTGACCCGGTCAAGATTTTCCATTACATTTTCAGGTTCACGGAAGGCATTGTGATTGATACGCTGGAGTATGTAATAGAGGCGCACCCCTCCCTGGTCAAATGCCAACTGATAAGTGTCGTTGACATTGCCTCCTCCAAAGGGGACTCCTACCAGAAAATCACCGTAAACGATAAAGTTATAGACGATCTCTCTCAGTTCTGCCTGGGTCAAACTCATTTCCTGTGCCGCCTTTCGCTTTTTTCAGATCAAAAAAGTTTGGCGGGGTAAGCACCGGATTTGACCAGCTCTGCAAGGGCTGCCTGAACTGTGGGACGGTCTTCACGATAGGTGACGCCGAACCAGCTGTCTTCGCTGTGGAGCATGGCGATCTCGGCTTTTCCGGCGGAGATCAGTGAGTCCACCACGCCGGGGAGATAAAATTCGCTTTTCATTTCGGTGCCCCGTGCCTTAAGGAACTCAAGGAAGAGTGCTTCGATCTCGCCCACCATTTCGGGCATGAATCCCCAGGAGTTCATGGAAACATATTCATTTCCGGTAAGTTCCACATCGGTGCCGTCTTCCTGAGTGCTGTACACCTTGCCGTCCTTGCGGAAGATCTTGGTGTTTTCCACCACTTTGGTCAGGAGTCCGTCAGAAGAGGAACAGATGCCCCGGGAAACAGAACCGTTTTCGCTCAGAGTGTTGGAAAGCACGAAACTTGCAATACAACCCCGCACTTTTCCGGGAGCCGGAGGATTGGTCAGATAGGCTGCCAGTTTTTTGTAGCTGTCGGCACCGTAGAAGTCATCAGCGTTGATGACGGCGAAAGGACCGGTCAACAATTCACGGGCAGCATAGACGGCATGTCCGGTGCCCCAGGGTTTTTCTCTGCCTTCGGGAACGGTGAAGCCGCCGGGAAGATCGTTTTTATCCTGAAAAGCATACTCCAGTTTGATCTTGTCGGCGTAACGGGAACCGATGACTTTCTTGAATTCTTCTTCAAAATCCCGGCGGATGATGAAAACCACCCGGTTGAATCCGGCGCGCATGGCATCATAAACAGAGTAATCAATAACAGTTTCGCCTGAGGGTCCCAGCTGATCAAGTTGTTTGAGTCCGCCGTAACGGCTGCCCATACCGGCTGCCAGAACCAGAAGAGTAAGTTCCATTTTTTCTATTCTCCATTTGCAGATTGTTGATCCTGCGGAAAGTGCTTTTCCGCAGGACGAATGATGACTTTTTGTTAATATAAAGCCTGAAAGCGGATAAATCAAGGTTCTTTTGATGATTTTGGCAAAAGAAGTGTTGAAAAAAGCACTTGAGTGTGTTATATTATGAAACTATGGAAAAGAACGAGAATAATCACAACATTATTGTCAGAGAGGATGCCTTCTGTCCCCAGTGCGGCGAAAAACTGCAGCCGGTGGATCTGGAGTCGTTCCCCAACTGTCCTTATTGCAACTTCGAATTCACCCGGGATGATGCTTTGGAGGACTTTGTCCTTGCACCGGTGATCAAGCGCTGGCTGCGCAATATGCACCAGAATTTCCCTAATTGATACTTTATGGAACCGGATCTTCATCTCATTATTGTGGCGGGGGGGAGTTCCCGGCGTTTCGGCGGCGGAGACAAACTTCTTGCCGATTTAAATGGAGCTCCTGTATTCGTTCACTCCCTGCGCCGTCTGACTCAGGCTGTGACCGGGAAGAGTGTGGTGGTGGTCCCCCGGGGGAGGATCAGGGAATTTCAGGAAGCAGCCTTTCCCTTTGTCCGTGACTTGAAACTGCTCTGGTGCGAAGGGGGGAGCTCCCGCAGTGCCTCTGTGAAAAACGGTGTTGCCGCTCTGGGGGAGACCCCCGGGATCGTTGCTGTCCACGATGCGGCACGTCCTCTTGCCAACGTGAACCTTTTGAAGCGCCTTTACGATGCTGCTCTGGCAACTGGCGCTGCTCTGCCGGGAAAGCCTGTGGCGGATACCTTGTGGAAAAGTGACGGTGAAACTCTTGATGCCACAGTGGCAAGAGAAGGAGTTTTTGCTGTGGAAACTCCCCAGCTCTTTGATCTTGAACTCTGGAAATAAGCTCAGACTCTTTTTCCCGACGCTGATTTGACCGATGATGCCGGACTTCTCCGCAAAGCCGGATTCCCAGTGGCGCTGGTCCTCAACCCCGAACCCAATATCAAGCTGACCACTCCCGCAGATCTGATGATACTTCGGGCTCTCATCTGACTGTAGAGGCAATTTCAAAACTCCTCAAAATTGTCAAAGCGCCCTCTTCTTCGATCTGATAAAGGGAGCGTTTTTCCGCCTTCGCATAAAGCTACGGCGGGACAAGCGCCTGTTACCTTTCCCCCTCCGCATAAAGCTACGGCGGG
>JAFTIE010000210.1 GCA_017457065.1 Lentisphaeria bacterium | reverse complement strand
AGTTTGCACTTGCTACCTGGCTTGTCCCGCCGTAGCTTTATGCGGAGGGGGAAAGGTAACAGCCGCTTGTCCCGCCGTAGCTTTATGCGAAGGCGGAAAAACGCTCCCTTTGTCAGATCGAAGAAGAGGGCGCTTTGACAAATTTGAGGAGTTTTGAAATTGCCTCAGAGATCAGAGGTTGAGTACCTCTTCGAGGGGTACCTCACGGGAAAGTACATCCCCTGTCAGGTAAAGAGAGCCGGAAACCACGGCGGCGCCTGAGGGGGATTTTTCTTTCTTTGCTTTGGCAAGAGCTTCGCCGATATCCTCTTCGTACTCCCAGGGAATCTGAAGTTCATCGGCAAGGCTCCCCAGTTCGTCAGCTGAGGCGATGGGACGCTCTGCGGCAGGAACCGGCACAAAGATGAACTTTGAAGCGATCTTTGCAAGAAGTTTCACACAGGAAGCAAAGTCCTTGTCCCGGAAAGCCCCGTAAACGACAGGGTGTTTCACCCCGGGATAAAGTTCGCTCAACGCCTGAGTAAAAGCGGTGACACCGTCGGGATTGTGTCCGCCGTCGATCATAAGAGTGTTGTTGACCAGCTGACATCTGCCGGGCCAGCGTGCCTCTTTCAAAGAAGCCATCGCCTTATGGGCATCAAATCCCCATGCTTTGCCGAAATAGAGCAGAACGTTGCGCACCAGACGGAAATTTTCCCGCTGCATGGCACCGGGGAGCGGCAGAACATAATGACCGCCCATATAGCTGAAGCGCTGGCACATCATCCCCTCTTTTGAAAGTTCATACCCTTCACAGGGCGGCACTTCTCCTTCGGGGGGGATGATCTCGCATCCCAATTCTTCAGCTTTTCCTTCAATGACCGCCTTAGCCTCTTCGGGAAGGCGGTTGTAGAAAAGGGGCACGCCCTTTTTCAGGATCCCCGCTTTTTCGGCGGCGATCTCAGAAAGGGTGTTCCCCAGAAGGTTCTGATGGTCAAAGGCGATATTGGTAATGACTGAAGCGCAGCTCATGACCGCATTTGTGGAGTCCAGCCTGCCGCCGAGTCCGGTTTCCCAGATGACCACATCCACCCCGGCACGACAGAAGATCAGAGCCGCAAGGACAGTTGTGAATTCAAAGTAGGTAAAATTTCCCCCTTCGGCGGCTTTGGCAAGTTCTGCTCCGAGGTCGTTGAAGATATCTTCGGGCACCGCCTTGCCGTTGACCCGGAACCTTTCGCGCACGTCGATCAGGTGTGGGGAAGTGTAGAGTCCCGTTGCGAATCCGGCACTGCGGAAGGCGTGTTCCAGCATGGCGGCAGTGGAGCCTTTGCCGTTGGTTCCCGCAAGGTGGATGAATTTCAGATACCTGTCCGGGTTCCCCGCACGGCGGAGCAGCTCATTGGTCGAGTCCAGCCCCAGACGGATGCCGAACATGTTGCAGTTATTCAGATAATCTGCTGTGGAAAACATTTTTAACGTACTCCTGTTCTAGGCTCGCACTGAGACCAGCTGGGCATGGAAACAGGCACTTTCGGAGAAACCAGCAAACGTGTATTCCCGCTCCAGGTGTCAATGACACAGAGCTCCTGTTTACCTCTGTAAGTCCGCTTGCAGACCAGCTGTCTGTTATCCGCCGCCCATCCGGGGGACTCCCATTCTCCGGGAAGATCCACCACCTGTTTGTTGCTCCCTTTGACAGAGTCGTACACAGCAATGGTGTATCTGCCGTTGACCCGGGTGGCGTATGCCACTTTGCCGTCTCCGGAGCAGTCCGGAGTCACAGCATCGGAGCCCACAGTGGGCAGCCGGAAACGGCGGTTGTTGTCAAGGGCGTGGCGGATGATCCGGGGGCGTCCGCTTTCATCACTGACATAGAAGACATACTTGCCGTCGGGACTCCAACAGGGGGAAGCTTCAACTGCTTTGTCTTTTGTCAGACGGCGGCGGCGGCCTGAAGCAAGTTCGATCACATAGATATCCACCTGATGATCCGGGCTGCGGATCACAGCCATGTATCTGCCGTCAGGACTGACAGAAGCACCCGCATTGATCCCCTGCGAACCGGAAATAAGACGGCTGCGCCGGGGCTTGGCGATGGTGGTTTCAAGAACATCGATGCCGGTACGGCCGTATTTGGAGTAACAGATACTCAATCCCCGGGGCGTCCAGCAGGGCTCCACGCAAAGGGCTCTGAAAAAGGTCAACTGTTCCATATCGTGTCCGTCGATATCACAGGTGTAAATATTGCTCACACCGGGAGCAGTCCGGGCGCAAAAGGCAATTTTTGAACGGCAGAATCCCTTGACTTTCAACTCCTTGAAGCTTTTTTCAATAATGGTGTCAACGGCGGTTTTGGCGCTGCTTCTGGCAGAGGTGTGTTTGTTGAAACGCCACGCCCCCGCAGGAACCCCCCCCATCTTGAGGTAAAGAAGAAAACTTTTGCCTTCATCTTTTCCGTCAAGGGTATAATCAGCATTTTTCCGGTCTTTGACACAGTCAAACCAGCCGCAAGCCCTCAGAAAACGGTTGACCGCAGCTGTCAGCTCCCCGTCCCCCGGGATACCGGAAAAAAAGATGGAAGGATTCTGGCTGGTATTCTTGGAAACGGTCAGCTCACGGATCTGAGGTGCAGGCGCTCTGCCCTGCAGCAGCGGAATAAAGCACAAAAACAAAAGAGCAAGAGATATTTTCATAAAATTCCTCCCCGGGAAAAGATTTGATAAAATGTGTTCAGCACAATGTATAACCAGTTCAATAATTTTTCAAGACCGAAAGCAGATTTTCTGCTAAAAATTCCGCCTGTTCTCCGGTAAAATCAAAACCGAAACTCAGGCGCAATCCTGAAAAACTCTCCTTTTTTCCGAACCCCAGAGCTCTGAGCGCAGGCGACCCATCGACACTTTCAGCGGCACAGGCACTCCCGGAACCTGCCATGATATTTCTTTCGCTGAGACTGCGGACCACCACAGCCCCCTGTTTCCCGGGAAGATAGCAGTGGAGAATATAGGGAGAACTTAAATCCTCAGGTACAGAAAAGCGGATATGGTCACAACTCAGACTCTTCCTCAGAAAAGAGTTGATCCTTTTCATGCGCTCCAGAGACTCAGACAGCACGGCACACCTTTTGCGGACAGCGAAAGCACAGCTGAGAGCCGCCGGAGGAAAAACCCGGGGGGCAGTGTAAAAGGGATGGCGGCTCCGGGCAAGGTCTTCCAGAAAATTTTTACTCCATGAGGTATTTTTACGGACCAGAAGCGCAGCGCCTCCGGGAGAGCCGAATTTTATTCCGGAAACCGCAATAAGATCAGCAACTTTCCCCAGAGAGTTCATGGGGAGTTTCCCTGCCATCTGCACCGCATCAACAAGACGTATGCACTTTGAGGGCAGCGAATCAAACAATGCCGGCAAATCCTGTATCACTCCCAGCTCACTTTGAACAGCGGTCAAAGCAACAATATCATATTCCCCTTCCGGGGGATATGCCAGACGCCCATCATTATCACAGGGCATGAACACAGGTTCCCCGCCGCCTGCCCGGAGCATGGCACTCAGGGCGGGATGCTCCAACCGGGAGCTCAGGATCCGGCGCCCTTTGAAAAAACCGCAGTTGTTGAGCAAATTGAAAATACCTGTCCCGGAATCCGACCAGAAAACAGTGAAATCATCGCCACCGGTCAAATCTGCGGCAAGTTCCTTTCCGGCGGCATCAAGAGCTTTGCGTATTTCACGGGATTCCTGATGAAGCGACTCCTGATTGGCTCCTGCTATACGGCAAACTTCAGTAAAAAACGCCAGAACCTCTTCATCGGGAGCCATAGCGGCTGCCTGATCACAATTGAGAATCACCATAAGCTCCTTTCGACATATTTGCTCAGGAGCATAGTATACCCCCGCAACAGAAAAAAGTCAAGTCTCAAAAGGAGAAATTTTCTTGACATTCCCCTTCTTGAACAGAAAGGAGAAAAATCATTATGATCGTTGAATTGAAATCACTGCTGCCGTCTCCGGAAGAAGAGCTGAGGGAAAATGTTTCTCTGTTCCGTGAAGCTCTCCCGTCCCGGGTCCCCCTTGTTCCTGACACATCTCAAACGCTCCGACTTGCGGAAGCGGAAGAAACTCCCGGAGAGCCCCCTCCATCACCTGAAACGCTTTCTTCAGAAAACACTCTGACACATCTATTGGAACAACTGATCCAATACTCTGAACAAAACGCCGCTTCGACAGAAAAAATAGCGGATATACTGGAGTCCCGGGAAAGTACCAAGTTCCCTGTCTATAACTGAGTAAAAATAAGGAAAACACCCCATGATCCAATGCAATCTGAAAAATCTTTTCACCCGTTCCCTCAACTCTGGAGGCAGCTGCCGGAATGCCCGGCTCAATTATCTCATTTCCGGCGTTTCGGAAGATGAAAAGGATCCCGGTGCCGCGGCACTCCGGGCAGTCAGTTCAATGGCTCCCGCAGAACTTGACGGCGCCGACCTTTCACGGATCTCACTGACTAAAAGCTATGGCAGCGGCGTTTATGAGGCGGCGGCAGAGTATGAGCAATCCTCTTCAGACCGCAACAGCCGCAAGAAGATCGGAGACCGCCTGTGGATCTTTGACACCACCGGCGGCAGGGAACAGATCTACCACGGGAAACTGCTCAAACGCAATGGGAGCATCGATTCAGATTACATCCCGGATCCAGGCACACTCATCAACTGGAACGGCAGAAACGGTGAAAGATTCCATGCCGCAGGGACCTCCAGGATCGTGCCATCCATGCGTGAAAGCTGTATAGCCGTCTTCCGGGAAAGTGATATCACCCCGAAGTTCAGACGTAACGTCATGGCTCTGACCGGTTGTGTCAATGCTTCCGAGTTCCACTCATGGCAGCCGGGAGAAGTGCTTTTTCTGGGAGCCACAAGTTCAGTTCCTTTCCGCAATGACAGAGGGGCACGGATCGCAGAGGTCACCTTCCGCTTCGCAGTGCGGTGCAACAGATCATCTCTGGAAATAGGGGGCGTCATGATGGGAGAAGCAGGGGGATGGGATCTTCCATGGAGCATCTCTCTGCCTCACAGCGACGGGCGCAAACCGGTCACCGCCGGTGCTTACTTGAGTTCCATCTATGAAAAGGGAGACTTTTCTGTGCTGAAAATTTGATTGACAACTTGAAAAAAAACCTTTCCCGGGGTATAGTAAGGAAATGTATACATTGTATTGAAATGAACATCCTTTTTAACCCGATTGAGGAGTGAATTATGGTAGACGTCCGACTGATAAGTGCCCTGGAAAAGGTTGTGCCTGAAACTGCAGAACTGACCGCGGCTGAACATTGTTCCGATGTGGCGGCACGGGGAGAGATCTATTCTTTTCAAATCGCCGTGCGCTATGATGACTACGCCATGATGCGTATCGAAAGCACAAGCGAACTCAACACCCGTATCAGGGTGGTGAAAAACGTTCCAGTCCTCTACGGCGGCAGCGGCTGTGATACAGATGTGGTCAACAACAACAAACCCGGACTCTACCCGGATCTGCTGGATGATCCCGATTTCGGGGAGCAGTTCCGTTTAGTCAAAAATATATGGCAGTGCCTCTGGGTGACTGTCTATGTGGGGAAAGATCAGCGCCCCGGCAAATACCCCATTGAGATCGGGCTCCGGAACATGGGAACAAACGAGATCGCTGCCACCCCCAAATTTGAACTGGAAGTGCTGGATTTTGAACTCCTTCCCCAGACCATGTCCAACTACCACTGGTTCCATGTGGACTGTCTCTTTGACCACTACAAAGTCCCCTGCTGGAGCGAAGAACACTGGAAGATCATTGAAAACTTTGCCCGCAACGCATACGATCACGGCATCACCATGCTCTACACTCCGTTGTGGACTCCGCCCCTGGATACAGCTGTTGGTCACAGCCGTCCCAGTTGCCAGCTCCTTGATATCACCCTTGATCTGGCGACTTTGACCTACAGCTTCAACTTTGACCGTCTGCGCCGTTACATTGAAATGGGGCAGCGTATCGGCTTCAAAGAGTTCGGCATGAGCCACATTTTCACCCAGTGGGGTGCCAAAGCCTGTCCCAAGATCCTTGCCACGGTGGTCAATGCCGGGAAAAGCATTGCCACAGAGCGTTACGGTGCCGAAAGAGATTGGAAAAAGTTTGTTTCCGACCAGTACACCACCATTTTCGGCTGGGGAATGGAATCCACCTCTCAGGAGTATGCCGATTTCCTGAAACAGCTTTTCCCTGCTCTGCTGCCGGTGCTGCGGGAATACGGACTGGGCAAAGACAACTGCTATTTCTCACTTTCTGATGAACCCCACCTTGACCATTTGGAAACCTACACAAAATGCGTTGAACTGACCCGTCCCCTTCTGGAGGAGTTTGAAACCGTTGAAGCCCTTTCCAATTTGGATTTCTACCGGAACGGTCTGGTGAAACATCCTGTGCCTTCCATCAGCCACATTGAAGAGTTCAAAGATGCTGTTTCCCCTCTGTGGGGCTACTACTGCTGCGGTCCTGAAATTTCCTACCCCAACCGTTTCATCGGTATGCCTTCACGCCGTACCCGCAGTTTCGGTATGCTTGCCTACATCTATGATCTTGCCGGATTCCTCCACTGGGGATTCAACTTCTATTACTCCCAGTACTCCTGGCGTGCCATTGATCCCTTTTACACCACCGATGCAGGGGGCGCCTTCCCTGCGGGTGACGCCTATCTGGTCTACCCCGGCAAGTACGGTGATCCCCTTGACTCCATCCGTCACGAAGTCTTCTTTGCGGGACTTCAGGATCTGCGCGCCTGCCGCACCCTTGAAAAGAAGATCGGCAGAGAAGCGGTCCTCAAGCTCCTTAATGAAGGTGCTGACGAACCCTTGAAAATGAACTGTTTCCCCGCCTGCGATCAATTCCTGCTGGGCAAACGCCGTGCCATTTATGAAGCTATTGCCAACAACTGAAAAAGGAGTTTTTACCATGGAAAACAACTGGAAACTTGAAACTCTTGCCGTCCAGGCAGGATACACCCCCGGCGACGGCGATGCCCGTATTGCCCCCATTGTCCAGAGTACCACCTACAAATACGACAACGCCCAGAGCGTCGCCGATCTTTTCGACCTGAAAAAGGCGGGATTCTTCTACACCCGTCTCGCCAACCCCACCGTGGACTGCTTTGAAAAGCGGATCGCCGCTCTTGAAGGCGGTGTGGCGGCAGTGGCACTTTCAAGCGGACAGACTGCCAACTTTTCCGCCATTGCCAACATTGCAAAATGCGGCGACCATGTAGTGACCATTGCTGCACTCTACGGCGGAACGGTCTCTCTTTTCAGCAACACCATGAAAAAGTTCGGCATTGAATTCACCTTCGTGGCACCCGATGCAAGCGCCGCTGAGATCAAAGCCGCCTTCCGCCCCAACACCAAAGCGCTTTTCTGCGAAACCCTTGCCAATCCCGCCCTTATTGTGGCGGATCTTGAGCTTTTCGCAGAGATCGCCCACAAAAATCAGGTTCCCCTGATCGTGGACAACACCTTCCCCACCCCTGCGTTGTGCCGTCCCTTTGAGTTCGGCGCCGACATTGTGGTCCACTCCAGCACCAAATACATTGACGGACACGCCACTTCCGTAGGCGGTGTGGTCATTGAAAAGGGCGGATTTGACTGGAAATGCGGAAAATTCCCTGAATTCACCGATCCTGACAAGAGCTATCACGGCACGGTCTACACCCGTGACTTCCCTGAAACGCCCTTCTCAGTGAAACTCCGGGTGCAGCTGGTCCGTGATCTGGGATTCCCCATGATGCCCTTCAACGCCTTCCTCACCCATCTGGGGGTTGAGACTCTGGCACTGCGTATGGAGCGCCACAGCGAAAACGCTCTGAAACTTGCAACGTTCCTCAAAAGCCATCCTCAAGTGGGCTGGGTGAACTACCCCGGACTTGAAGATTCAGCTGAAAACGCCAGAGTCAAAAAATACATGCCCAAGGGTGCCTCCGGCGTTCTGACCTTCGGCGTCAAGGGCGGTTCTGCTGCCGGTGAAAAGGTGATGAATGCCCTGAAACTTGCGGCTATCGCCGTTCATGTGGCAGATGTGCGCACCTGCGTGCTGCACCCCGCCAGCATGACCCACCGTCAGCTTTCTGAAGCCGAACAGATCGCCGCCGGCGTCAGTCCTGATCTGATCCGTGTTTCTGTCGGTATCGAAAACATCGACGATATCATCGCCGACTTCGATCAGGCTCTCAAGAGTTCCTGCTGCTGAAGCACCGGTCCACTCCTCTGAAAAACTACGGGCTGCTGCACACCAACCAGGGTTGCAGCGGTCCTTTTTTATTGCCTGGTCACAGCCGTAATTTCTTTGTCAGATCGAAACAGAGAGTGTTTCGACGATTTTTAAGAGTTTTGAGATCGCCTCTATTGACAAATGACTTTTTGAGTGCTATATTAATCGCAGATGATATCAGATAATCGGAATATACTTTTATGCAATTAGATAGCACACAAAGCAAAACAGCCCATGTGATCCATTATATCGAGGAACAGATCCGTTCCGGACTCCTTCCGCGGGGCAGCGTGCTGCGTTCGACACGGCTGCTTGCGGCAGATTTCAATGTGAGTTCCCAGGTGATCCGTTACGCCTGCGATGAACTGGAGCGCAAAGGATTGATTTGGCGCAAGCCCCGTTCCGGAACCATCGTCAAAGGCATGAACAAACTGCTTATCGTAAGACACGAAAATGAGGAAAATGTTTCCAAAAATATCGTTCAAGCCGAACTTTACGCCCTTGCCCGCAGCAGTTTTCTGGAAATCGATATGCTCCCTGTGGAGTATCTGCGTTCTGCCAATCGCCAAAAAATTCTGGCTGCCTTGAAAAAGGAACACTATGAAGGGGCAGTTTTATTTTGCAACGGATATGTGGGCGGTGAGCCTGAATTGGAACTTCTGGCGGCACTGAATATCCCGGTTTGTCACCCGGTTTCTTCAAGAGATGAAAGCGCTGTGACCGGATTCAAAACGTTCCTGCTGGACATGGAAACAGGATTGCGCCTCGCCGGAGAGGAACTCAAGAAGAAGAATAAAAAGCATATCCTTATGGCTGTCAACCGTGAAAAGGACAGTACATTCTTCAGCCGGGTCTGGAACGAATCCGGCATCACTCCGGAAAAAACAGCTGTGATCCCGGCTTCTCTTTCTGACCGTGATATGGAAGAAAGTTTAAGTGATCTTTTCAGCCGGAACCGTTTTGATGCCGTTGCCTGTCACTCCGGGGGCATCGCATCGGCGATCTACAAATATTGTGCCGCCAACGCCATTTCCATTCCGGAGGATCTTGCGGTCATCAATTTCGGCTGGGCAGGTGCCGGAAAGTTTCTTTCGCCCCCCTTGACAGAGATCAATTATCAGCTGAAAGAAACCGCCAAAGCGGTGATGGAGTGGATCCAGTACGGGGAATGTACCCCACCGGAAGTTACTGTTATACACGGTGAAAGTGTTTGATTTTCATAAAGGAATATTCTATGTTCAAAACCATCTCCCTTGCCGCAGCGCTGACCGCAGCGGTGCTGATCCTCCCCCTTCAGGGGAAAGAGCTCTTCCACTTTGATTTCAAGGATGCCGGAGGAAAATGGAAGATCCGTTCCGGAGCCTTTGAGCTTCGCTCCAAAAGAGTTCCTCTGCTGACTCAGAGCCGTGCTCTGCGCCTTGCGGCGACTGCTGAGATCGAGATTTCCGGAGCTCTGCCCGATTTCCGGAAGGGCTTTGCCGTTTCCGCCTGGGTGCTCCGCAAACGGGATATAGATATCTGTCCCATATTGAGCGCCGGCATGTACGGCGGCGACCAGCCCTTCGTTTTCAATGCGGGAGGGGAATTTTTCACCAGAAAAAATCAATATCATATCTCCGGGATCAAAAAGGGCAACCGGATCAGAAGATCCGGCGTTTGGGAACACGCCGTGGCAGTTTACAGCTCCGGGAGCTATAAATTTTACAAGGACGGTAAACTTTTTGACTCCCGCCCCGGAGCCATGCTCAAAGGCAGTTCTCCTCTTTATGTGGGTGCCGAAAAAGAACTCAACAAAGTCATGAACTACGCCAATGCCGATATGCTCCTGAACGATCTGCGCTTTTTTGACACTCCCCTTGAGGATTCTGCTGTGGCAAAACTTTACGCCTCGGAGCGGAAACGCTATCCGGAAGGCTCTCTCATTCCCAAAGGCAAAACCATACGCCACGCTCTGGAGCTTTGTTTTCATTATGCGCCGGAAGGGTACGATCCTGATTTGAAAAAGCCCATTTACTCCCTTCCTGCCCGTCCGGCGGCGGCTCCTCTTAAAAGTGCCGCTATCCGCAGCAAGGGACCCGATACGGCGCCCGTACTCTATATCAACGGCAAGGAGCACTTCCCCTACATGGGATATTTCCTCAAGCACATCAACCATGACCGCTATGAACCTGAGCAAGCCGGAGGCGCCGCCGCCGACTTCGCCGGAGCCGGTGTGGATCTGGTTCGTATTGGGGTGGGGGGTGACGGTCACCCCTATTGCGGATGGACATGGTTCGGGGAGGGCAAATATGACTTCAAAGTTGCCGACACCATTATCGGCAATGTTTTGAAAGCCAACCCCAACGCTATGCTGCAGATCATGTTCCACCTGGGGATATCTGCCCCCTGGTTCCGCACAAAGTACCCTGCTGAAATGGAGCGTTCCATGCTTCCTGACGGCAAACTTTATGTACCTCTTTCCGGTCCTTTGCTCAATTCAGATATCTGGAAGAAATGCAAGGAGCGCTTCTGGAAGGATCTGATCGAGCATCTGGAATCCGGTCCCTACGCCGACCGTATTTACGGGTACACTCTGGGAGGAGGCGCTTCAGCCGAATGGTACTGGCCCGGAACTTTTTCTTCAGGGATCCCCGGATATTCAAGCGCCACAGTGAAGATTTTCCGCAAGTGGCTGAAAAAGCGGTACAAAACTGACAAAGCCCTGCAGACAGCGTGGGGCGATCCCAAAGTCACCTTGCAGACAGCGGCAGTTCCTCTGCCCGCAGAACGGCAGCACTCCGAAACGCTGCTGCTGCGGGATCCGCAAAAAGCCGCCAAAGTCCTGGATCTTCGCCGCTTTTTCGATGACCGGGTATTTGAACTTCAGCGGGATCTTTTCAAACTGGTCAAGAAACAGACCCGGTACCGCAAAATCGCCGGCACATACAGCGGATATGCTTTCGGCAACCAGCCCAAACACCACCTGACCGGTATGAATGCCTTCGGAAGACTTCTGCGGCTGCCGGAGTGTGACTTTACCCAGCTGGCGATCGTTTACGGTTCCCTCCGACAGCCCGGCGAAAGCGGGCTCTGCGTCAATCCCTTCAACGGCAGCGCCATGCTCCACGGCAAGCTGCTGTGGCACGAAGCAGATCTGCGCACACCTTATACCTTGAACACCGCCCCCTACGAAAATGCCAACCGGCACAACACCATGCAGGATACCGCCGATGTGATACAGCGGAATTTCGGAAATGCTGTCACCCGGAACTCCGGGATCTATGAAATGCTGCTCACCGGGCACACCATCTATCACCACAAAACCATTATGGATGCTGTGGCCCAAATGAACAAAATCGCCGCAAACACCGTCGGCAAGACCCGCCGCAGCGTGGCTGAAATTGCGGTCATCCACGATGAACATTCTGCCAATTATTTCGCCTGGCCAAATGGGAAGAACAGCCGTTTTTTCAACGCATTGATGCACAACTTCCACTACGCCTCCCCCCGTATCGGTGCGCCGGTGGATTTCTATCTGATGGATGACATGGCTGATCTTCGTATGAAGGATTACAAACTGTACATTTTCCTTACGGCTGTCGAAGTTCCTTCTGCCATGCGCAAAGCCATTGCTGCCAAACTCGCAAAAAATAAGGCAGCAGCGGCATGGTTCTTCGCTCCCGGACTCATTGAAAATGGACGTTTCTCTCCTGAAAATATGGAAAAGACCACCGGCATCAGGTTCAAAGTCCGCATGGGCACTGAAAAGCTCAAGGTCAAAGCGCTCCCCGGCAGCAAACTTCTTGCCAACTGCGGAGATCTTCCGGAAATGCACTACGGTCCCATTCCTGTTCCCGTTTCCCGGAATCAGATCGTCCATGGAACTGCCGCCGGAAATCCGGCGATTGTGGAGCTTACCGCAAAGGGACAGAAGATCTTTTATTCTCTGCAGCCGCCCACGGTGCAGATGGTCAGAAATATGGCAAAGATCTGTGGGATCCACACCTACATCGACACTCAGGATATTTTCAATATCAATTCGACCCACATAATGCTTCATGCCTCATCGCCCGGTGTAAAAACGATCAAACTGCCGGGCAGATATGATATTTTTGACCCGGTAACAGGGAAGAAACTCTTTTCCGGAGTCCGCTCCTTCAAAATAAACATGCGTTTGCATGAGAGCCGTATTTTTGCCGCTGAGAAAAAATAATCCAAGGAAGAAAAGAAAATGAAAAATAATAAAAAATGTCTTATAATGCCTGCAAAGCAAGCGCTTCATATTTGCCGCAGGCAAATGCTTCATACGGCATCGCCGTGCTTCACCCGATCAGCGTTCACGCTTATTGAACTTCTTGTCGTTATCGCAATCATTGCGATTCTTGCCGCCATGCTGCTGCCTGCCTTGCAGCGTGCCCGGGAAGCGGGATTTGCCACAGATTGTCTCAACCGTCAGAAGCAGATCGGTATGATGCTTATAAGCTATACCGATGACAATAAAGGCTTCTCTCCGCCGCCCTATTACAACACTCAGGACAGCTTTGTAAGCTATGCGGCACGGCTGTGGCGGCATGGCTACGCGGGGATCGGATTTGCCAATAGCAACGAGGCGATCATCGCAGCGCACAAAAAATTTCTCTGTCCGCGCTTGAATCCTCTCCTCAATGGCAAAGCTTATACCACTGATCCCACATCCGCCTTTTGCAACCAGAGTTACGGCATGATGGTGTATCCTTCTGACAGAACAAAAAGCCCCTCTTACAAATTTATCGGGGTGCTGGACTCAAACAACGGCAATACCCGGTTCTACATTATAAAAGGGGTTCCCTCTCCCTCCAAATACGGCTGGATCTCAGACAGCTATGTGGGAACTACCGGCGGAAAGATCTTTGACGGCATGTATTATGCCCTCAAGATGGATGGTCTTGACGGAATCCTGCCGATGGCGAAATCCACTGCCTCGAACAAAGCCGGTGTCCCCCTCGTGCACAGCGGCTCTGCCAATGTGCTCATGGTTGACGGCCATGTAAAATCCATGCGCAGCGGTGATTTCGCCTATCTCACAGGACAACCCAATGCCAGCAACGGTGTTGCTCTCTGGACAAGGATCAACTATTATATCTTCTGAGTCACCCAACAAATCAGAAATCTTTTTTACCAGAGGTAATTTCAAAAGTCATTCAAAAAATGGCAAAGATGCCATTCGCAAAGAGCTGCAAAGGGTAGTTTGAGGTTGCTACCTGTAAGGTAACAGCCGAAAACGCTCCCTTTGTCAGATCGAAGAAGAGGGCGCTTTGACAAATTTGAGGAGTTTTGAAATTGCCTCAAGTCAAAAGATTCTCAAAGCTGCCGCAGTATTTGATATTGCGGCAGCTTCTTTTTTTGCGGAAGATCACTTCACCCGGATCTTCGCTTCTGCGGTGATCCCGCTGTTGACATGAGTGATGCGGCAGCGCCAGATGCCGGGGGCATCGTTCATGGCAAACCGGAAACCGAACATGCCCTCTGATGCCTTGAAGTGCCCCGTGGCAGTGTAAACTTTGACAAGTTTTCCGTCCGGTCCGAAAAGATCCAGGCGGCAGACTTGCTTGCCAACAGCATTGCCCACGGCGAATTTCACTGCAAGATCCCTGCCCCGCACAACCTCGGCAGGAGCCTTGACCGTGACCCCGGAGATCTTCTTTTTCTGGATGGAAAAGAGTTCTCCGTCTCCGGGCATAAGGTCAATGGTCAAGGTATTGGTGTACCCCATGAACTTCCCTTTGCGGATATCGTAAACATATCCCTTGAAGGGAAGTTCAATTTTGACTTTCTTCAGAAACTTTTTGTTGAAAAGCATGGGAGCTTTTCCGTCAGGAGCTGTGGTCTGAGCTTTGAGGATACCAAAGACAAAGTTTTCCCCATCCTGCCGCAACATGGTGGTGCAGGGATAAAGTTTCCCGCTTGCGGCATCGGTCACAATACTGGTGCGGGCGATCTTTGAAGTACTCAACACCCCTTCCATCAAACGGCGCATATTGTCGCAGAAAAGGGCAGCTCCGCTCTTTGTTGACACCTCTTCGCCGCCGACACCGCCCAGATTGATGTCCTGATAACCGCTGACCAGCATATTGAGCAGCACGGCAGTGCCTTTGCCGTATTTGTTGATGAAAAGACAACTTTTCCCGAGAGTTTTTGCTCCGGCGGCAGTGATACCCTTTTCCCCCATACGGAATTCACCCTTTAATGCGGGGATCCCCATGGAGCCTTTGCTGCTGACAGCTTCGGCGGCGGTGGAAATCACGCTTGCGGCACGGGAGATGCCGAAAAGTTTTTCAACATCCTTATTGCGGATCTTTGTACCGTGTTCATTGTACCATCCGGGAGCAAAGTCTGCAATGACCAATCCTCCTGCGGAAACAAATTTCTGCAGATTCTTTACAGCAGCCGGGGAAAGAGAGACAGCACAGGGAAGCACCACGACCTTGGCTTTGGGAACCTCTTTTTCAAGGCGGTCATAGGGCAGATAGAAGTAGTTGTACTTCAAATCCTCAAGGAGCGCAGCCCATCCGGTCATGGTGTTGTGCCAGATGCCGCCGCCGAAACTGCCCATGGCAGAAAAGAGGGAGCTCTGGGAATAGAGCACTGCCACATCTCTGCCGATCTCTTTTCCGTTGAGGATGATACGGTCGATCCCCTGACGCAGTTCATTGACGAGCTCTGTGTAAAAGAGGGTATTTTTCACCGGAGTCGCATCGCCGTTGAAGGAGTGTCCGGCAAAGTTGCTGACCATATTGGCACCCAGGAACATATCCGCCCAGAGATTGGATTTCTGATAAAATTCATTGGTGAGCTCAGCCCTGGCATAACCTCCGCCCCAGTTGCCTGCCACAAATCCGGGAGCGGCAAAGTCGTGGACCGCTTTGCGCTGGATGCCGCTGTAATATGAAAGACAGTCGATGTGTTTCATCAGCTGTACCCAGTCGTAACTGTATCCGGGGATCTGAGTTCCAGAAAGTCCTGCCTTGGAACCGGGAACATATTTCCGCAGCAGATTCCGTGTGTTGCCCACCCAGTTCTTTGCAAAAACCTTTGCCATGAACATCTTATGATCCAGCCAGGGGGCGAGGTTCTCTTTACCGTTCACTGCTTTGAGCTGGACGGGGACCACTTCGTCCCAACTCTTGAAACTGCGTTCCCAGCCTTTGTTGAGTGCTTCAAGGGAGCCATACTGTTTTTTCAGTTCTGCCCGGAAATCCTTCAAGCAGTGGGGACTGTAGCAGACGGTGCTGCCCAGGTAGGCTTCATCGGCGATCTCATGGAGCAGTATACCATAGTAGCGGTAACGCTGGTTCTGCACTGTCTTTTTGATGATCTCTTCAGCTTTTTTCCAGTGTCCGGGATCCGAGTAACAGGGGGTGCGTACCGGGTCACTGGGGATATCATGACGGTATTTGAGACCGGTACTGTAATTGGCGTTTCCGGCGCCGTACATCACCATATCCATATTGGCGTTGCGAATAGCTTTGAATCTCCCCATAGAGACACCATTCTGCATAAATCCTGCGATCCAGAGAGTGAATCCCAGATCGGAGGCATGCTGCAGATAGGGGGTGCGTCCCAGCCAGATCAGGGCATCCAGCTGTGTCAGATCCTTGCCCTTGGCGGGAGCGGAAAATTCCTCAAATCCCCGGGCGATCTCTTTGGAACCCTGTTTCAGAGAAAGAAGGACTCTGTACAAAGTCGTATAAGGGGGAGCCAGTTTGAAAGAGAAAGTGTTGGAAGCTTTTGCTTTCACCGTCATGGACTTGACGATCCTGAAGCGGGTATCTTCAATATGGCAGACAAGAGAACCGTTCTCCGGGATCTTCCCTGTTACATCAACAGTGAAACGGATCTCCCCGTTACGGTCGAAAATCTTCTCCCTGGCGGCAAAGGTGACCTTCAGTTTGTTGGGCTCGGGATTGGTGTAGTTCAAAGCTCCGAAATCATACTCTTTCCCTTTAAGGTCCGTAATGCGGTAGTCTGCGATCAGCATACCGCCGGGCTGGGAAGGCAAAGTCAGAGCCAGCACATTGCGCCCAGGTTTTAAATCAAACGTCTGTTCAAATGTGCCGACGGCTCTGCGGTGCATATCCTGAACTGCGGTTTTCACCATCACCTTCTGAGCTTTGGCGGCGTTGACGACGATGCTCTTTTTGTTGTTTGCAAGGACTTTTACAGTTGGTTCAACGCCAGCGGCGTAACGCAATGACTTGAGAGCTGAAAGGTAGATATATTCCCAGTAATTAAAATCCCGGCTGCGGTATGAAGGACATTTTTCATAGGCAAACTGCAAAGGGACACAGGAGAAATTCTGTGGTTCAAGATACCATTCGCTCTTGTTCCGCAGAAAACAGACCACACGGGATTTTCCGTTCTGATAAACGGAACAGGCCCGGTCGAACCAGCCCCGGGGAAGAGCACGGAAATAAGGTGCGGTAAAAAGTCCTGCCGGACAGGGGATCTTTTTACCCAGAAGTACCGCAGGAATATTGACGCAGTTGTAGAACATGATCCCTGAACCTGCCTTCTGGAATTTTTTCAGCAGCTCCACAAACTCTTTATCAGCAATGGTTTTGAAATTGATATCCTGAACGATGATGACCTTGGGAGCTTTGGCAATGCTTTTGATGCAGATGATCGTATAAGGCTCAAGAGTGTTCCCGAAAGTGACATCCCAGTTGGTTCCGCCGCTGTCAACCTTGCGCAAGAGGGGAATATAACGGTAGGTCAATTTCATGCGCTGGGCAAATTCGACGATCTGCCGTTTGGCGGTGTACTGCACGGAACGGGTGGTTCCCAGAGGCATGTAGAGGATCTCCGGCATGGGCTCCACAGGGGAGGTAAGCCATTTGGTATGGGGCGTCACATATTCGTGGGAAATTTTTTCAAGCACATCAATAGCGCGGTAGGAGGTATTTTTCAACTCTTCACGCAAAAGCTCCCGGGGGGAACGGACGACAAAAGAAAAATCTTCGGGGACAAGTTTGACATTATCCACCCACATAGTTTGCAGATGGGTGCCGATACCGAAACGCAGGACGCCGAACTCTGCTTTTTCGGGCTTGTAAAAGGTGTTTTGGACTTTGGTCCAGGGGTAGGCTTTTTTGCTGTTGAAAATGTTGATCCGGGCTTTATGGATGCCTTTTTTATTTACATCGTTGAACTCTGCCATACAGGTGAGCCATGTACCATCCGGGTTCTCTCCCCGCAGATCGGCGGAAAAATGATATTTCACTCCGGGTTCAGGTCTGAAAAACACAGGAAAAATGCTGTACTGCTTTGCCCCTTTCCAGCGGACGATCTTAATACACTTGGAGTTGTTGATACCTTCGTTGACCCACTGATATAACTTGCGCCCTCTGACCATCCAGCTCCAGTAGTAGCTTTCCGGCCAGGGAGCTTTGGGCATCTGCTTTTCAAAGGAACCGTTATCCACAAGGTCGGGACCGCCCGCAAAAAGTGAAGCGGGGTAAGTTTTCTCAGGCTTTCTGTCAAAACAGATCCGGTAAGCGAAATCCTCCCTGCCGCAAAAGTCACGATCCCGGGAACGCAGATTGTAAGCATATCCCCCTTTGAAGGCTGTGAAATAGAACCCTTCTTTGTTCACGCCGGGAACATGGACCAGTATACGCTGTTCACCATTGGGGAGCTTTTCCACGGTGAAGGGCACAGGACGATCCCATTCGGGCGCACCGTTGGCAAGGTGGTAAACGGAAATTTTTTTGGAGTCCATCTTACCGGGGATCCGGATCCCCCGGATGGAGTCGCAAAACTGTCTGCGTCCCCGGATATCAAGGGTCTGAACCGAACGGGGCAATACCCCATGTCCGGCGCCCACAGGTTTGATGCCGGTATCGTTTTGGGCGTAATACCTCAATATGAGAGGAACTTTCCCGGAACTCTTTTTCAAGGGGCGAACAGCATATTTTTTCAACACCGCAGGCACATTTTCAGAAAGAAGCACCTTCACCTCATAAGTCAAAGCCCCTTTGGCAGGGATATTTTTCTCTTTCAGAAAATACTCCAGAGTGGAAGTCTCTTTAGCAGTGGCAAACCAGCCGTAGAAAGCGCAGAGCCACTCCTGAGGCAGAAGCAGCACGGCACCCGTTTTGTCATCGTTGCCCATGACGCCCATGACAGCACCTGAAGGGTTGGTGATCCACTCATCGCCTTTGGCATCACCGGGATGGACTTTGCCAATGATCTTGCCGTTCACATGATAGAAATAGGTGTTGCGCATTCCCATGCCATTGTTGCGGCGCAGCATGGTGCGGGTCCAGAATCCGGCACTCATGGCTTTGTTGGAAATATTTTCAAGTTTATACTTGACATCAAGCGCATTTGTTTTTGCATTGATGGAAAAGTTCTTTGTGATCCGCAGAAAGTCAAAGTTTTTCACGCCGAGGGCGGAAAAGGTGATAGAATCCTTTTTCACTGAAACAGGGGTAAATTCAAGAACTGAAAAATCCTCCATGATCTGCGTCTTCCCCTCTGAACGCAGCACCTTTTCAGTGAAACTCCAGGTCTGCTTTTCATGACGGGTCAATTCTTTGCCATTGAAGGAAAGTCCTTTGAGGGCACCGCCCCGGGTATCAAAACGTGCCTTGATCTTCCCTGCGGAAATTGAGAACTCAGCTGCATTCAAAGTGCAGAGCACCAGACACAAAGCCAACAATATTTTTTTTGTTTTCAACATTTTTCCCTCCTATAATCAAGGATTTGTACTGTAACAATATTTTCCATTGCTGTTGTAAAGCTGGCTGAAAGTGAAAGCCCCGGTATGACCGTCCATAAAAAGGGTATTGGTATAACCGTTATGACGGAACTCCATGGCATAATTCATCTCGGCATCGATTTTGAAAGGATACTTGGTCGAGGCAAAAAACAACCGGGCAGAGTCATTGTCGGCATTTTTTGTTTCCCCCAGCCACATATACCGGGCAGGCTGACGCATCTTTGAAGGTTTGTGCATCTGAGGCTCTGAGTTGGGCTTTTGCCAATTGACATAGAAATTGGTGGAGTAACCGTAATAATGCCCCGCATCTTTGTAACGTCTGTTTTTAAGGTAATCAGAGGGACAGATCGCCGAATTGTTTTTCTGAAAACCATAAGTATTCATGGCATTCCACCACTTGTAGGAATAGTTCAAATAAAGGTGAAGAAAGTAACCGAAAGGAAATGCGCCTACATGAGCACAGGAAGAGTGACACGCCCATTTGAGTCCGCCGTTATTGAGTCCCGGCAGATACCCTTTGAAATCTCCCTGATAGAACTGGCTGGCAGTGCCTATGGTTTTCAAATTGTTGAGACAAGTGGTGGTACGTGCCCTTTCACGCGCCTGCTGCAAGGCAGGGAGCAGCATGGCGGCAAGTATGGCAATAATGGCGATCACGACCAGAAGTTCAATCAGCGTGAACGCTGATTGAGTGAAGATGTGAAGGTGTGAAGAGTTTGCCTGCGGCAAACGTGAAGTGCGCCCTGACGGGCGTAAGGATGTGCAGTTTTTATGAATTTTTTTGAGGCAATACAACGGT
>JAFTIE010000209.1 GCA_017457065.1 Lentisphaeria bacterium | reverse complement strand
TTGTCAAACAGGTGTTTTTCCGTTGTATTACCTGAAAAAAGAGAACAAAAAAATGCCTTATTATGCTTGCGAAGCAAGCGCTTCATGCCCCAACGGGGCGCTTCATATTTTCCGCAGGAAAATGCTTCATACGGCGGAGCCGTGCTTCATTCGGTCAGCGTTCACGCTGATTGAACTTTTGGTCGTTATTGCGATCATTGCTATTCTTGCCGCCATGCTGCTGCCCGCTTTGCAGCAGGCACGGTCAAGAGCCACTATGGCTGAGTGCCAGAACCGTCTGAAATCCATCGGTTCCGCCCATCAGATGTATATCAACGACAACAAAGATCAAACCGTCTTCACCAATACGGGAGGGACCACCTATTCAGGGACTGTCAGCAGACAGCATCCGGCATGGATCTGCCGCCTGTCGACCTATCTGGGGACCCGTCCCCTCAATGACTATTACCGGGAATGGTATATGGTCGAAAATGAGAAGCCCTTCAGATGTCCTGCACAAGAACCTCCCCACAACGGTGTGGAAAAAGGCAATTATCTGACACTCAACTACTCCGGCAGGGGGGACCTTTACTACAAGGGACGCATAGGGGGCATGAAGCTTACTGAAATACCTTCCCCGGGAAGAAAGGTGTTTGTCATCGACGCCCCGGATCACCATTATGTTTTCAATGCGTCCAATTCATTGAATTCTTATGCGTGGCGCCACAAACATACATCAAATTACGTTACTGTGGCTGGCAGTGTGCACAACCGCACCAATGGGGAACTCAAGGCAAGGAGCTCTTATTACTTTTCTTTGATGATCAAGTAAAGAGACTGCCGGCAGAATATATAATGTTTGGAGAAAACAATAATGAACAAAATCGGTGTTGCCGACTACGGCATGGGTGTGTGGGAAGGGGGAGCCTTCTCTCTGGAACATCGTCTGGCAGCTGTGAAAAGCTGCGGCTACGACGGTATTGAGGTCCTGCGGGGCAGAAGCACGGAAGATATGGTGACAAAGTCCGCTTTGTTCCGCAAGATGGGAATGGAGTTCATCAGCTGCAATGTGGCTGACGATCCCGAAAACACCTTCCGCTGCGCTGCGGCGCTCAAGTGTGAATATGTGTGGCTCAACTGCGGCAAGTCCACAAGGGACGTGCCCTACGACACCTATATCCGCCGTGCAAAGGAGTATGTGAAATGCGCCGCCGACTGGGGCATGAAATGCGCTCTGCACAACCATTTGGGAACGGTCATCGAATCTGAAGAGGAGCTCCACCGTTTCATGAACGATGTTCCCGAAGCGCTGCTGCTCCTTGACATCGGACACCTTGCCGCCATGGAAGGGGATGTGAAAGGGGTCATCACTTCTTATCTTGACCGCATTGCGGCGGTCCATCTGAAAGATGTGCTCATCAAGGATGCCTCCGTCCCCATGGGCGCCGACAACTGGTGGGACCGTCTGGAGTTCCGTGAATTCGGTGCAGGGAACATCGGACTCGATATCCCCGGTGTGGTCAAACATCTGAAAGCTCTCAACTTCGACAAGTGGCTTCTCGTTGAACAGGATACCCACAAACGGGAGCCTGTTCTCGATCTTGCCCACAACATCAGGATCATGAAAGAAGCCTTGAGCTGAAAAAAAGACCACGGAACTGAAGTTTGACTGCAGAAATTTGTAACGGCGGCATGTCAGGAAAGCTCCGGGAACTTTTCTGATATGCCGGGCGCAAGCCGGCGCAGTTCCCGGGGAGTCATGCCGAAGTGTTCCTTGAATTTGCGGTAAAAAGGTGTTGTTCCGGAAAAACCTGCCTTCTGAGCGATGGATGCTATGGAACGGCGGCTGTGGAGCAGCTCTTTTGCCGCATGTTTCAGTTTGAGTCCGGCTATGAATTGAAGAGGGGTGGAGCCTTTTGCTCTCTTCCAGTGCTGATAGAATCCGGAGTGGGAAAATCCGAATCTTTCTGCCAGTTCATCCAGATTGATATTTTCATCAAAATGGTGTTGCAGATAGCTTTCCGCAGCGGCGATACGCTCTTCGGGGCGAAGCCGGACGTTGGGAACTGAACGGCGGTTCAGAAGTATTTCACGGAGTATGCCGAAACAGATACTGTCGATCCGGTCTCCGGGAGAATCCACTTCTGAGTGGAGTATCATGAATTTGCGGAACTCATTGATAAGACGCTGAAGCTCTGGAGTCATATTCAAGGCAAGAAAAGGCTCAGGGGGCAGCATGTTCCACCCGTGGAGCGTGTCAATGACCTCCAGAGGATAGCTGAATCCAATGGCCTCACGGGGGGAGCCGTCCCCCAAACGGATCTTCATTCCCGGTGTCTTGAAAACCACATTGGGATAGGGCAGCTGCATGGGCACTCCGTCGATCTCATCGGTGCACAATGATCTGTCGGAGTCAAGGCGCAAAGTGATCTCATACTTGTCGTAGATCACTGTCTGCTCCTGCTCCGTAAAGCGGCGGCGGGGACAAAGGTAAAGTCCCGACACCCGCAGGGGAAAATCTGTTTCCCTTTTGAAGCGCTCCCCCTGAGGGGTAAGAATGATCATTCTGAACTCCGGATAATACAGCCCAAAAATATTGCCTCAAGGGATTAATGAGGCAATTTCAAAACTCCTCAAAATTGTCAAAGCGCCCTCTTCTTCGATCTGATAAAGGGAGCGTTTTTCCGCCTTCGCATAAAGCTACGGCGGGACAAGCGCCTGTTACCCTGCAGGTAGCAAGTGCAAACTACCCTTTACAGCTCTTTGCGAATGGCATCGAAAGTCATTTTTTGAATGACTTTTGAAATTGCCTCTAATATAATCCTGAAAAGTGCCTTTTTCAAATGATTTTCACGCCAGAATAAAAGGTTTTTCAACGGCTTCAGAAAGTGCCGCCACCGCCCAGACCAGTGCATCCAGCCTGTCCGGGGATTTGGCGCAGTTCAAAGGGGAGTAGGAACACATCTCCTCTTCAAGATCGGGGAAGATCCCCACATGGTGGACCAGTTTCTTTTCGTAAAGCGCCGCAACCGGTTCCGCCCTGAGCACCTTTCCCCGTCGTGCACTGACCGCACGGAAGGGGAGTCCGGGGGAAAGTTCACAGAGCATGGTCCTGATGAGGTCGCCCCCGTTGTTGACTTCGCCGATGACCCGGTCCGCCCGGAGTTCGTGGTAAAGTTTTATCACCTCTTTGCCCCAGGCAAGGGGATTGACCCGGCAGCTGCGGTCGGCAAGGATATAGTAGTGTCCATCCGTTCCCATACCTGCCCCCACGATCCCCGTCAGATCGGCGTGTTCGCCAGCAGTCACGGCAGGGTCCACCCCCACCACCACCCGCTTGAGTTCCGGAGCTGCCGCCACCCGGCAGTTATCCAGAAGGACGCTGTTCCAGAGGGCGCCTTCCACCTCATCCTGCCATGTACCTTCCAGAAAGCGGCGGCGCTGACGCAGGGAAAGAGTGCCCAGAGTCTCTTCAATATAGCCCGCAGGGAGATTTTCGGCGTTGTCAACGGGATTGATCCGCATCATGGCGTATTGCTCCGGCATAAGGAGGGGGGTGTTTTCCGCAGGATTCATCTTCTGCACGAACATCCGGTAGGTCCAGTGGGACTTTCCCGGGGGATTGCAGTCGAAAAAAGCCCTGTTCTCAAGATGGGGCACATTTTGCGCCAGACGGGTCAGAGCGGTCTGGACACTGCTGAAATCCAGTTCGGAGCATTCGTTGAAGTAGAGCGTTGCAAACTCCCTGCCCAGTATCTTTTCCGCCCGCTGGGCATCGTCAAGCCCCACCAGCTGGATCTCGGAACCGTTGGAAAATTTGAAAACAGAGTCACTTTTGCTGTATTCATACTTCAACCCGGGGAAACGGGCACGCAATGCCTTGGGCATGGTATCGTTGCCCACGGCACTGCGGACCCCGTTGAAATGGCGCCGGATCACCGCATGACGGGAACCGGCACCCTTCAGCGCACGGATGATCAGAGCACAGCAAAGCACAAAGGTCTTTCCGGAGCGGCTTCCGCCGTAAAGCAGACAGAAACGTGCTCCGCTCCCCAGCATGGCAAGGGCTTCAAGCTGCGCGTTGCTGTATTTGAAAAGCTTCATGACCCCTTTTCATCTTCCTTTTTCCGTGAATAGCGCCGGAACTTGCTTTTCAAATTCCCCACCCGCCGCAATGCGGTCTGGAAAAGGGGACCCAGTTCCGGGAACCGTGCCACGGCGTAGAGCATTTTTTCGTGCATCGCCTGCCGGGAACAGTTCCGCAGTTTTGCCAGATATGCCACGTTGACACCTCCCGGGACCGTTTCAGAAGGAGCGATCATTTCAGATACGATACCCAGAGTGTAACTGTCAAGTTTCATCAGGTATTTGAGCATCCGTGAGATCATGGTCACCATTTCCGCCCGGGGATCGAACTCCTCATCTCCCCTGCCCGGAATATATTTTTCAGGCGCAGGATACCAGCGGTCCACCGTGTTGTCAAAACTGACCAGCCCCGAACCTCTGTCCATGGCGCTTTCAGTCCGTGAGCAGAGGGAGCAGGAGTCTCTGTAAATACATCTGGCGCAGGAACGGTTCAAAGCGTAACTGCCGAAACAATCTTTCATGGGCTCTCTTTTTTTCATCATCGATCTTTTCACTTTTTGTTGTTCAGCCGCGGCTGAGTTCAAGAGATTTGGAAACAAGGGAACAGCAGAGCTGTGCGGCTCTGGAGGACATGATCCGGTGGGAGTTCTGACGGTCGTAGGTCACACTGCCCGCCCCTTCGACACTTTCTGAGACAACATCGTCCAGGGGGGAGTAGAATTTATCCACGTTGAGCAGCAGAAAGATCGCCTGTTCTGTGACGGCATCAATAAAGAGAGGATCATCTTTGTCCACCTGAGGTCCCGTCTGGCTGAGGATATCCCTTTCTGCCATGGCGGCGGCACTCTGCTGCTGCTGAGGTGTTGCCCGGGTGTAGAGAGCTCCGGCGATGTGCTGTGCGGCGGCTTCTTCTATTTTCTTGAGATCTGGCATTTTCAAAAAGTTCCTTTGAAAAAGTCTCCCCTTCTTCATGAGAGAAAAAGAAGAGGAGACCCTGGGGGAAAGTGTACTGCGGCGGATCATGCCTCACGGAGAGCGCTGAGAGCTTCTGCGGAACCCATGAGGTTTTTGATGCGGCAGCAGCGCTGTCTGGCGTTGCGGAACTCAAATGTCAGTTCCCCCAGAGCTGTGCGGCGGATACCGTCAAAGCCGGAAGGTGTGGCATCTTCATCGCTGATGGCACGGCCCTGGAGTGCTGCCAGTCCGAAACCTTCGGGGTCGATGATCCACGCTTCGGTGTCGGGCACATCGGGGTCCGCCATGACGGTCATGCCTTTGCCGTTGATGTCGTTGACGATGACCGCCACATAAGCGCCCCGGCGGTCGTCGGAACGGAGAATCTGAAGATTGTTGCGGTACTCATTTGAAATGATCCGTGCCTGTCCGGGGGAGCAGAGGATCTGAGCGGGTTCGCCTCCGGCTCCCAGAACAGCTTGAGCACCGTCGTTGACCAGGAAGGAGTCGATCTTGCACGCTTCAGCGTCGATGACCAATCCGTCATCCCCTGCGGCAAAGGCGTAAAGACCGCCCGCTTCGCCCCGGACGCCGGGAGCGGGTTCGACACGCCGTCCGAAGAGGGCGACACGGTTGAGATCCCGTGCCAGATCGGCAAGGGCAAAGGCGGTCTGGCGGTTCAGCTGGTTGTCGGCGCTGCCGTAGACATTCACCGCCAGGGCGGAACCGCTCAGGACGATCTCTTTGCGGAAGATCTGAGTGGTGTTGTATTCAGCGCGGGCAAGAGAATAATTTTCCTCGCCCTCGCCGTTGACACTGCCTTCACCCATGGGGGTGGAGATCACTTTGAAAACAGCTCCTTCCGCAGGGAGCGTCTCAAGTGTCATGCCGGAACCGTTGGCGGCGGCAAGAGCAACAGTGACAGTGGAACTGCCGACAGCAGTCACAGTGAAAAGGGCAGAAGAGCCTTCAGGAGCAAGAAGGGTACCGGTTTTTACCTTGGCGGCATCGGCGGCACTCACAGTCAGAACGCCGGAGCCGACAGCTTCCGCCTTGATAGAACGTCCCTGCATCTGATCCTCAAGCCACTCATGCTTGCGCATACGTGCTTCGGGGACCGTCTTGAAGTTTGAAATGAAACGGGGCTCATCACGGATCACAGTTGAAAGAATGTCAGAAAGATCACGTTTACGATCAGAAAAACTGTAGCTGTACAACATATTATTATTTTACCTTCTGAGTATGGACTTTTTTTGTAAATGCAGTTTTTTCATTGCACTGCAGGCGCTGAATCAAGACGGCAGAGGATCCGTGAGATCCTGTCATCACCGGAGTCTGCAAGGGGACGGGGATCAGATCCCGCCGGGGTCCCTGAACCGGAACCGGGGTGAAGAGATGCCCTGAAACAGTATGGACGGCTTTGAAGAGTCCGTGTAAGAAACTCTCCCACGGCGTGAGTGTCTTTCAGATCCACATGCTGTTTCTGGGCAAGAAAATCCAGATAGTCCGGATCTTCACAGCCTGTTTCATCAGCCAGACGGCGGATCTGTGTCGAACGCTCCAGCAGATCATGTTTCTGCTGAAGTGCCTCTTTTTCGCTCAATGCCGTGCTGAGCTGTTTTTTCAGCAGCTCTTCGGCAGAAAGCTTGGCGTTTTCCTGCTCTTCAAGCTGTGACCGCAGAGTGCTCAGCTCCTCTCTGAGCGACTCAGGATCAAACCTTGAGAGCTGCTCCCGGGCATCGGGGGGGATCTCTCCGCCCGAAAGCAATGTGTCAAGTGCCTCTTTCAGATTCATTTTTCCTCCTCTTTTCAAGGCATGTTGGTAAAACGGAAAGCTCCGGTCGAGAAACGCTCCTCTTGCCGTTTCTGCCTTGTGTTGTCTTTCCGTAAAGGATCCAATGAAGTGCTGTTAATTACGCAGTGTCTTTTCCGCTTCTTCAAGCAGAGCGTACTTTTCCTGTTCCGGCATGGGTGAAAGTGCTGAAAGGAGCTCTACTGCCGCCTTGTTCACACTCTGTTTGAAACCCTCCCCGGCGGGGAGTCCGGAAAGCTGCAGCAAACTTGCGATGCTTTTATCCAGTTCACGCACTGCAAATTCTCTGTTGTAGACCACTTCGGGGACCGGAATGGCATTGTCAAAGAGATGGAGCAGTTCCCATGCTCTGATCTCACTTTGTTCCAGCAGATCCGCCCGGGCGGCGAGAAACTGGCTTGAGTTGCGGAAATCCCACGCCTTTGATTCGGCGCTCTGAGCATCGCGGCTGTAGGATGAAGCACTCAAACCCGCCAGATCAAAGAGCTCCCGCTTCAGTGCCTCGTTTTCCTGCCGCAGCAGAGTTCCGGGGACCCCCGAGGGGGAGATGTAACGGCTGATACCTTTTTCCTCCACACTTTCTATGACGGCGGCTGAACGTGCCACAGTAGCGGCAAAATTGACATTTTCCTCCCGGTTCCGGGGCAGGGCACCCCGTGCAAAGCTCTCTGAGACCACCAGCAGTCCGAACATCTGCTTGACCATGTTCATCTGTGATTCGGACTCGTTGTTGAATATGGCTTCAGAGACACGCACGGCATCTTCAAACCAGTGCCCTGCCCCGGCGCCGCAGCCGTCGGATTCCTCCACGGGGAAAAGGGGGATCTCGGAACCGGGGAGAGCTCCTGCTGCGACTTCGGCGGTTTCATTTCCTCTGCGGCAGAAAAGCTGCCAGCTGCCACGGCGGAAGAGCTTGAGGTATTCGCAGAGTTTTCCGGGAACAAGGGGATCACTGTTCTCGAAATACTCTTCCCGGAGTATTGCCCACTCCAGTTTTCCGTCACTGCCGAATGACCAGTCTGTCACATCGAGAGGGGAAAGAATACGGACGTATGGATGCAAGTTCCCCGCCGCAGCAGCTGAGCGGCTTATTGGCGCAGAGAATTTTGGTGAATCGATATGTACCCACACCCTGCCGAATACGGTCAGCATGGTGGAAAGCTGGCGCATGACCTCATTGGTCCGCAGTCCTGAGCGGCTCCAATCCTCCACCAGAGCGGGGTCGGCGCCTGAGCGTACCGGGGGGACCGCCAGGGCGTACTGGGTGATGCGCCGTGCGATGCTTCGGGGATAATTGAAGTAGTAGGCGCGTCTTTTTCTTTCAGAAAATTCAAGATCTATTTCTGAAACGTGGCGGATGAGCGTTTTTTCCATATAGGAACTGCCGCCTTTATATGCTTCGGCACAGTGGCGGTAGCTCTGTTCATTTTTCAGATACTCCGGGTGCCGTCTGCTGAAAAGATATCCGGTCATAGTCAACAATACTCCTCTTTATTGTTGTTTGGGATCGATAAAAAGAGCTCTCAGAGCGCCGACTCTTCCACGGTCAGCCGGATCTCGGGAAGTTCCGTGACCGCTACCTCCTGCTTGTCCTTCCAGCTTTTGGGGCGCCGGTTCTTCAAATAGAAGATAGCTGCCCGCACATCCGGGGGGACATGTTTGGGAGTCTCGCCGTCGGTGTCATACCCTGTGGCACGTTTCAGCAGGGCGTTTTCCACCTCTTCTGCGGCACGGGCGGCGGCTTCTTCCCGGCACTCGTCGATAAGTGCACGGAACTCCGGATGTTCATTCCGGCAGCGGTCGAAGGTTCGCCGTGAAATGCCCAGTTTGGCAATGATTTCGCTTTCCGGACACAATGCCAGATAGCAGCGGCGGATCTCTTCAAAAGAGTTCCTGATCTTTTCATCGTACTTACTCATAATGCAATTTTTCCTTTCCGCTGACAAAAAATAATGTCAAGATTTTTACAGGTGTTCCTCATGCACCTGTGCAATCGTACTGCGGAAAGCTCCTCTGAAAAACAATATAATTGCACGGACGCATTTCTCAAGAGGGAAAATGAATATTTTTTAAAAAAAATTTGCAATAACGCCCGGGATGCACTATTTTATAGGTGGAAGGCTGGTATATTTATAATATGGTGGTTGATGGCGCTCTTATCCGGGCGCTGGTCTGCGCTGCTGAGAGGTGCGGCGGAACTGTGAGTCTGGGGCGGAAGTCCGGCGTTGACCCCTCTCTGATCTCCCGTTATATCACGGGGAAGGTGAGAAATGTCTCTGATGGAAACTGGAAAAAGCTTCAAGCCGTGCTGCCCACTGTCGGCGTTGGAGATCCGGAGAAAAAGACGGTTCCCGTCCTTGAGTGGCGGGAACTGCAGCAGGATCCGGGGCTGCTGCTGCGCAACGGCGGCGTGAAAGAGGTGGTGTTCCGGGCGCAGGGATTGCAGATGGCTCCCCAGATCTGCGACCGGGATCTCATCGTGGTGCACCGGAAGGAGAATCTGAAAGCGATCCCGGAAAACAAGATCGTTGTGGCAGCGTGCCGTCAGGTCGAAAGCTGTTCCGCCGTGTGTAAAAGACTCAGGCGGCTCAACGGCTGCTGCTGGCTTTTCAGCGATGAGCCTCAGGGACGGTTCTTCCCCGCCGAAAGTGTGGAAATATTGTGGATCGGTGTCGTACTCAGGAAAATTTGTGAGTTGTAAAATATGAAAAAGAAAATATGGATCATCATGGCAGCGGCAGCTCTCATGGATCTTGCCGCTGAGGTCTATCTGTTGGGACCGGGCAGAAACACCCCGGGAAAAGGGGATCTTCTGGGAGGCGTGCTGCCCGGTTTTGAAAAGGTGCTTTTCAAAGAGAAGATCACAGTCAATTCCTTCGGCACCGCCCTTGAAGTATCTGCTGTAAAGGGGAAACTTGAAGAGATCATCCCGTTGCTGAAAAAGCTTAAAGTCAGCAAACTCAACACTGCGGGTGGCACTGTGCGCTTTGAGCGCAAACTGGGAAACACCGGCATGGTGGAGCGCTTTCTGCTGGTGGCTTCACGGGAAGGGCGTCCCCTGACCTGTTTCCGTATGGAAGTGCCCGAAAAACTCCCGCTCCCTTCTGCATGGCCCTCTGAGCTCCCCCCTCTGCCCCCCGGCGCAGAGATCACAGCTGTGACCCGTCTGGGGAATGGCGGCATTTGCGGTGAGTTCAAAAATGCTCAGGAGCCCCCTTATGTTCTGCTCCGCAGGGTGGATGCTCTCATGCGGAACAGAAAGATGTTCCCTGCAGGCAACGAGATCGCCTCCCGTTCCGGCGGCACCGGGGAGATCTTTTACGATGAAAAATCTATTGTCTGGGTCAATTTCAGTTCTACAGGGAACGGTGCATTCTTTTACCGCAAGCGCAGTTCCCGGTAAAGACCGAGGTAATTTCAAAAGTCATTCAAAAAATGACAAAGATGCCATTCGCAAAGAGCTGTAAAGGGTAGTTTGAGGTTGCTACCTGTAAGGTAACAGCCGAAAACGCTCCCTTTATCAGATCGAAGCGAGGGCGCTTTGACAATTTTGA